>JBFYMY010000324.1:0-3804 GCA_041304645.1 Thermoplasmatales archaeon | reverse complement strand
CAACAGGGTTCAAAACGACGACGCAGACCCACATGGAGACATGCATAGATGATGTTCTCCTGAAGGATATCGACCTTCTAAGGACCAATACCATCATTTCACGACCTATAGTACTTCCATCTGGATGCAAATGGACCACATTGAGGATAGACCATCAGAATGCGGAGGGGGCCTATACAGAGTTCGAACTCATAGGGTCAGGAGGTCGTTCGCTGATGAACCTCTTCGCAGTTACCGACCAATGCGAGACAGAACTCGGATACCTTAACAACGAAGGTATACGGGAGCTCCAGTTCAAGTATTCCTGCTCAGTGAGCGGTTTCAGCTCACCGGTACTCAAAGGCTGGGGCTTAGAATGGGAGGGCGAACATACCTGGAAGGATTCGTTCCTAACACAGAAAAGGACAAATGGGAATACCTCGGCCCAATTCATCACAGGCACTTACACCCTCAATAGAACAGTCTCTAACGGCTCTGTTCACAGCAGGATAATAACGAGACCTGATAAGAACTACTGGATGACGTTCGAGTACGATGGGTATTCTGACGACGGGGGTTCGGTCATAGTGGACATACTTGATGGGCTCACCTGTTCGCCCATACTGCCATTCGTAGCCCTGACACCTGGCTCATATGATATCTCCCCTATAGGATATGATGAGCACCAATATCTAGTGATCAGGGCGAACCTGGCCTCCAACTCGTCGATACCCGTTCTTCGCTCATGGTCCTTGAGATGGGGCGAGAACAAGGGACCCGAGGTCCTTCTCGTCACCGGACCCAGGGAGGTCAAGAGATCGTACCCCTGCAGGATATCTGTCATCGCCGAAGACCCAGAGAGAGACCCATCATCTCTCAAGGTCAACCTCTCTTATTCAAGGCCAGGTTCCAACGAGACCCTGAATTCGGAGCTCGAAGGACCGATGTTCAATTCCACGACAGGGGCTTGGGACTTCATCTTCCTGCCCTTGGAGAACGCGCCTTTAGGTTGGTACACCTTCACAGCTTCCTGCTCCGATGAGGTCGGCCACACTAGCTCGAACATGAAGTTCCACGATGTTGTGGAGGTCATGAACAATCCGCCCCTGCCTCCAATTTTCGAGCTCATCCCCAGGAATCCGACGACAATGGACGAGATCCGTACAGTGGTATCCATCAAAGCCTCCGATAGGGAGGACGACCCGTTGACCTATACCTACTCTTGGGTCATCAACGGGAAAGAGCTCAAGGCCCAATCGAGCATCAATAATTCACGGTTCTCTCCAACTCTGCCCTCGAACGTCCAGAGAAAAGGGGATGTCATAAGATTGGATGTGAAGGTGAACGACGGAAAGGACTGGTCAAAAACATCGAGCTGCCAGGTGGTAATAATCAACAGTCCAGTTAAAGTAGTCCAGAACTATCCCGCTATCATCACCGTGCTCGAGGATGACTCAGACTTAAGACAGCTGGACCTGAGCAAGTTCTTCTTCGATGAGGACGACGATCCACTGACCTTTGGGGTCAAAGCCCTTGTCTATTCGGAGGTCAAGGTAGCTCAGAACGGCTCGGTGTCCATCGTTCCGGAGCCTGATTGGAACGGTATGGAAAGGATGATGTTCAATGCATCCGATGGTTTGACGATTGCATCTTTGGGAATGGACCTGATGGTACAGAGCGTTAATGACATTCCATCTGCAAGATTGGTATCACCCTCTTCAGGACCCGTTTATCTGAAAGTGGGTGAGGGATTGGTATTGAGGGGAGAAGGGTCCGACAAGGATATGGACGACCTGACGTTCACCTGGAAGGATGGAGATGTCCATCTAGGAGCCGGAGAACTCATCACACTGAACTGGAGCGCTACAGGAGTGAAGAACATCGATTGCCATGTCAGCGATGGTTTTGTCGATATCATCTATTCAAGGGTCGTTGTTAACGTTACTAAAAGGCCCGTCATACCAGGCTATGACGGCACAGGTACTGGGAACGAGAGGTCTGATAGGACAACGGACGATAGATTGGCGTTCTATCTCCTCCCGGTCATCGCTATGTTCCTCCTTCTGGTACTAGTGCTCGTCGCGTTCATTATCGCACGTAAAAGGTCCAAGGTTCCATCTATGGCGATGGCCCCAGAACCGGTCCAGGAATTAAGGTCGGGCAATTACGAGGGTGAAGGTGGCATCGTCGGGGACATAGAGATATTGGGCCTTGAACCCGTACCTATCGACGGACATCCATCAGAACATGAAATCAATGCACTTCCACCTTTTAAAGCACCACATGGACCGCTAGAGGATGATGTCAACATTACCGATGGAGAGACCAATGAAGCCACGGTGGTCCCTGACGGCCAGATCATCGATAAGGATGTTCAGGTACAGACACCGAGCATGGAGACCATAGACCTGGAGGCCGAGCTCAATAATATCGAGATCACATTGAACGATATGTTCGGACCGGGACCTGATGATAACGAGGGGGTCCCATCAGAGGTTGACCCGCTCTTACCAAGCCTTTGAGACCGGTTCATTGCGGTGCTGGAGAAGCCATCTGTTTGTACCTTGAATACCTGGCCTTCTGTGTGGACACGAGCATGGTCTGAAGCCTTTCGGCCTCATCTGGGAATGACATCGAAAGGGAGTGGTACCTAACTTCGCCCATGAGGAACTCCCGGATGTTCCATTTCGGTTCCTTGGAATCGAACTGGAACGGGTTCTTTCCCTGCTCCTTCAGTCTGGGATCGTACCTGTATAGGAACCAGTACCCGGCCTCAACGGCCTTCTTCGTCTCTTCCTGCGAATGTCCCATACCCGATTTCAATCCCTGGTTGATGCAGGGGGAGTAGGCGATAATCAGAGATGTCCCCGGATAGCTCTCCGCTTCCTTGACCGCCTTGAGGTACTGGTTCTTATCCGCTCCCATCGCGACCGAAGCGACATAGACGTTCCCATAGGTCATGGCCATCATTCCTAGGTCCTTTTTCTCCGTTTTCTTACCGGATTCGGCGAACTTAGCGACAGCGCCCATAGGTGTGGCCTTCGAGGACTGCCCCCCGGTGTTGGAATATACCTCGGTATCAAGGACCAGGATGTTCACATCATGGCCCATGGCCATGACATGGTCCAATCCACCGTAACCGATATCATATGCCCAACCGTCACCGCCAAAGATCCATATGGACGGTTTGGCTAGAAGGTCCTTTGCCTTCCAGACCTCCTCAAGGGGGCCGGTCCTATCTAGTTTGGAGAGCCTGTCCTGCACCTTGATGGAGACCTCCTTTGACCTGTCACCCAGGGAAAACACGGTCAACCATTCGCTCAGGAGGGTTCTGAGCTCCGCATCCAGTTCACCCTTCAAGACCTCTTGGACCGTATCCTTGAGTCTTTCCCGCCGCTGGCCCATACCGAGGTTCATACCGAAACCATATTCAGCATTATCCTCGAACAATGAATTGGCCCAGGCAGGACCATGACCCAGTTCGTTGGTCGTCCATGGGACGGCCGGGGCGGACCCTCCGTAAATGGAGGAACAACCGGTCGCATTGGCCACCATCATGCGGTCCCCGAACAACTGGGTGATCAATTTGACGTATGGCGTCTCCCCGCATCCTGCGCAAGCGCCCGAGAACTCGAATAGAGGCTGTCTGAACTGGGAACCTATGAGATTGTACTTATCAATCCCGCCATTCCTGACAGGTAAGGTGGACATATAGTCCCAAAGAGGTTTCTGGACAGCCAGCTGAGAATCGATGGGCTTCATAACGAGCGCCTTCCCCTTCGGAGAGGGGCAGACATCAGCGCAGTTACCGCAACCGGTACAGTC
>JBFYMY010000323.1:0-9876 GCA_041304645.1 Thermoplasmatales archaeon | reverse complement strand
GACAGCGGATAGTCCCAGTACCTCGTCACCCAGTAGATGAGCCCGAGTATTATGAAGAACAGAAGACCGCTTATCACATATCTGATGGTGGTGGGCCTGTCGAACGGCCATTCCCTCCCTCCTAGTGGATACTTCATCCCCAGGAAGAACAGCATCAGCGCCCCTATCGTTGCAAGGACCAGTGTAACGTCAAGGACCTCCAATCAGCTCTCCTCCTGTACCTCTTCGAACTCCCCTTCAAGGACCGGACGGGAGCCTTTCCTGGGCCTATTGTTCTTCTTCCTGGCAGCTTCCCCATCGATACGCTCCCCCTCTTTCTCTGTAACATCTTCCTTCTCAGAGGTCCTGCTACCCTTCTTCCTCTCGTACTCCCTTCTCAGCTTGTCATACATCTTGAGCATCGTCGGGCTCACGGATGGTCTTATCTCGTCCAGTACGGAGAAGATGTCCTTCTGGGTGATGGGCTGTGGTTTCTTGGTCTCAAGGGCCCTTTCCAATCCAATGGAGGAGGCTTCCCTGACCAGGTTCGCAATGTCCGCCCCTGAGAAACCGTCCGTCCTCCTGGCGATCTCTTTTGTGTCGATGTCCTTCTCGACGTACTTCCCCTTCAGATGTATCTTGATTATCTGCTCCCTCGAGGGCAGATCGGGCGGAGGTATGTAAATTATCTTATCGAACCTCCCCGGTCTCATCAGGGCAGGGTCAACGAGGTCGGGCATGTTCGTAGTGCCTACAACGATTATACCCTCGGCCTCGTCCATGCCGTCCATCTCGGATAACATTATGGACAGGACCCTTGGGGTCACATCATCGGTAGAGTAGAAGTCCCTCCTCTTCGCTATGGAATCTATCTCGTCCAGGAACAATATGCAGGGGGACCTGGCCCTTGCCTCCGTAAAGAGGCTTGCTATGAGGTTCTCCGACTCCCCGTACCATTTGGACATGACATCGGAGCATTTGACCCCTATCATGTCCACGTTGAGGTCGGAGGCAACGGCCCTAAGCATCAGGGTCTTCCCGCATCCTGGAGGTCCGAAGAGCATTATCCCCTTGGAAGGCTTCACTCCGTACTTCGTCGCCATCTCGGGCTCCAGGAGGGGCACCATCAGGGAGTTCTTGACCTCCCGTTTCACATCCTCCAAACCGCCTATCTCATTGAACGAGGCTTTTCTGAACCCGACCATGTCGGATATCTTGCGGCCGACGTCCGAGCTCTTGACCTCCATGACGCCGTACTCGGAGGGCAGGGTCTCTTCCCCAAAGGCCCTGACAGCGAAACCCACCATCCCGGCGGGGACCACGAACAAGGATACCAGGAAGAACCAGAAGGTGAGCCCATTCCCGAGCCATATGATGGATATCAGGGAGAATATGAAGACCAGGACGCCCGGGACTGCCCTTATCGCCCATACCTTGGGGTCCTTCCCTAGGAGGACCCTGCCGTCCTCCAGCTTCCTGAAGATGAGGTAGGCCGCTATCATGGCCATGACCCAACCAAGGAGCCCGAAGAGCGGAACGATGGAGCCCATGGACTCCTTGAGGACGTTAGATATGGTCATGGTATCGACATTGGTCAGCCCAGATATCTCGTCGAACATGTCAACAGGTCCCCAGCCTGACGGAACGGCCCTGGAGAACGTGACGAAGCTCTTGCCGCCTTCCGAGGACGATATGAAGGAGAACCATGAGAAGTTCCCGGAGGGCGCGGTGACCAGCAGGAAGCCTCCGGCCGAGAGCATGACAACCGATCCCATGAAAAGAGAGAACGCCAGAACGGCGGCCACAGGAACGGCGAATCCGAAACCTAGGTTCGCGGAGAACACGGTCAACATGGTCAGATAGCTGTACCTCCAGTCGAAGAACCCGCCCACCATCACTATCAGGGAGAAGACGAGATAGACCCAGCCGAACTCCCTGGATTGGTAAGCGGTGGCGGCGGTCACTATGACCGTCAGGAGAAGGAGGGATATGTAGGGGTACTTGACGGATACGAACACAAGGAAGAGGACGAGCAGTATGGCCATCCACCAGGGGTAGAACGGTGCGAACATGACGCCGAGGATGGATATGAGAAGGAACGCACCGACACGCAGAAGGAGCGTTCTCCTCTCTTCGTCCGCTAGCAGCCCTTCGAGCTTTGTAAATCCCTCTTTACTATCCATCTTCCTGGACCTTTTCTTCTTCTCGTTGAGGGTCTCCCTTGCCTTCTTGACCTTATTGACCGCATAGACCATGGAGCCCAGGAGGGCTACGGATATCACACCTCCAAGGAGCTCCAGGAGGCCTGGCCGTTCCGCCTCGGAGTAGGGCACCATGAACTTCTTCTCGTTGACGTCGAACCTGAACGTGAAGCTGCCGTCGGTCCTGGGGACCGTTACCTTCCTCACATAGGTCTGGTCCTTGTAGACGATCGTCACGGTGTAGTTGCCCATCCTGACCGTCCTGTTCGTCATGGCTATGCCCTGGAAAGCCTCGGTCCCGAAGGAGTAGGTCTGATTGGAGAAGGTCACCTGGGCCCCATCGGCCGGTCCGTTCCCTGCCTTGTCCCTGATGACGACGAACAATATCCCTTCATATACGGGTCCCACCGCGGGTGGTACGGGGTACTGGTATGTCTGAGCTTTCGATGTGACCTTCAACTGGTAATTGTCGTATGCGTCAACGTAGAACGTCACCCTCGATCCGGGCGGGTATGGGATCAGGGTGGCCGTGGCATGGGTAGCGTTGTATCTCTCGAAGAAGGCGACCCCATCGAGCGGGTCCTGGTCGGGCAGGTTCACCGTGTAGAGCAGGTCCGCCCTGAAGATGGGGGTCAAAGGGTCCCTGGTCGTCAGGTTCAGGGTAACTGGCTCTCCTATCTTAGGGTTCTTGGGACCCCATTCAAGGCGCAGGTTGGATTCGAAATCGAACCCCTGCCAGGAGCCGTTCTTTACGACCGTATAGGAATAGGTGGTGGATGTCAGAGGATGGTTCTTCTCGTCGTACGCAACCAGCCTGTACTGGATGATGGCACCTCCGGGGTAACCGGGGATGTCCACGCTCATGACCGTCTGATTCACCCTTGTGAACTGGTACCCCCCCTCGGGAGATGTCTGTGAGTTGTATCTTACAGTATATCTCACATCGGCCGCGTTCATGAACTGGCCACCCTTCGAGCTGATGGTAAGCGTCAGTGGTTCGTTGTCGAAGGGCGCCCTACCTGTCTGGTGGTCAGGCTCCCTCTCTATCAGGATAGCCTCCTCGAAGACGTTCGTAGTCCATTCGGAATCACCTCCCTTGGTGACCGATACGGCCAAGAGGAGGACGGACATCAAAACCAGACCGGAGGCGATAAGGGCCCTTGGTACCTTCACTTGACCTTGCATGTACGCACCTCTATGATCCGACGCTGACCCTCTGTTTTTCGGCTATCTTCTTCTTCAATTTGGTCCTTGACGCTATGCCCAGTGCCGCCAGACCGGCCAGCATGTACTCCACGGGAACGGCCGCCGTCTGCCCCATCATCACAGGGGTGACATTGGGCGTTGCCGTTATGACGGGGGCAACATTAACGGAAGGGGCGATGACAGGCACAGAGGGTGGGGGTGGGATCGGCGCTGGAGCGGCCGGGAGGGGGGCGGGCGGTGGTGGTGGAAGGGGCGGAGGCAGCGACCTGATAACGGTCACATGGAGCTCCGGCAGGTCCTCTGTTAGGTTGTTGCCTCTCCAATCGGTGTACGATAGCGAGCTTCTGTCCGACGTGACCCTCGTCCTGCCCTCGCCATCTATCGCGGAGACCCTGAAGCTGACGGTCCAGTTCTCCCTGAGCATAAGGTCCCCTGCTGTCCATTCAAGGACGGTCCTTTCCCCCGAAGTGTTCACGTTCAGGTTCCAAGTTAGGGAGGATGAGCCCTCAATGTAGGATATGTCCGATGTCAGTTCGAGCCTGACCTTGATATCGGTCCCTGCCGTCTGGTCGTAGAACTGGTCGGAGATCTCAAGATATATTTCCACCAGGTCCTCCGGGGTCCTTGCATTATAGTATGTCCCCCCCGTCCTGCCGGAGACGTAACGGAGCATTCCCTCATCGACAGTATCACCGAGACCTATGCAGAACACCTTTACTCCGAGAGAGGATAGCTCGTCCATCTGGGTAGGTGTCACGTTCCTCTCGGGTGGGTCCGGGAACCCGTCCGTGAAGAGGACCGCGACCTTCTGGTTCGTAGGTTCTGCGAAGGTCGCAAGCTCGGAGAGAAGAAGTTCGAAGGCACCCTGGAAATCCGTCAATCCCTGGGGGGTCGACCTTGCCAGAGCCTCAAGGTTCGCGTGTACCTGGGGGTAATTGGAGGTCAGATGGTTCCCGTTGACCAGTTCAGCATTGTTGTCGAACTTGATCAATGCGGCCCTGTCGTAAGGGGCTATCATGGAATCTATGTAGGAATGGGCCCCCAGTATCCTCAGGACCTGGGGGTCGTTCGTCCCAAGGGACCCTGAATGGTCCATCATGAAGATGACGTCCTGAGGGGCCAGGGTTATCCCTTTGGTCCCTGCGCCGGAGAGCCTTAGTGTCACGGTCGTGTTGTCGGGTGAGTTGTCCGAGCCCGCCCTCCAGATGGAATCATGCTCCAATGCGAATTCTGGCGACACATAACCTCCGCCGACCTGGGCAGACCCAAAGGAGCGGACAGCTCCCATGGTCAATGCTACCAGAAGTACGATAGGCAATAGGACCATCACAGGATGGCAGCATCTTCTTTGGACCAGGAGGATAGTACCCCGTCCCATCATCCGCTCACACTTCCATACGGTTTATCTATATCTTTTCATGTTTTTCGCCGAAAGATGCCTTCAAGCGTCCTCGGTCTCCCATTCCTCGACCTTGTCCGAGCCCTTCTTCCCCATCAGCGGTGCGCTCTTCTTGGGTTGAGCGCCCCTGTCCTGTGGCGATGAGGAGGCTTTTGGGGCGTCCTGTGGCCTCTCCTTCTTGGGCATCCCCTCACCCCTTGCCCACCTGGTTAGGACCCCGGTGAAAAGGAGGACGAAGAGGATCACGACCAGCAGGATGAAGAGCAGCAGCCATATGACCGGCAGAGCCTTGACGAACCTGTCCAGGAAGCTCGGCTCGTCCTTGACGCGCTTCACGTTGATGGAGCCGGAGATGTAGTTCTCGTTCCCGAGCTTGTCAGTGCACCTTATCTGGAACACATGGACGCCTTCCCCCTCATCCGATGTAGGCCAGAAGAGGAGGTACGAATCGGGGTTGGACAGGTTGGAATCAGGGGTCATCTCCCTCCAGCCCAGAGAGTCTATGTTGATCATTACTGACCCTACACCGCTGGGATCTATGACCGTGGCCTCGAACACGACGGAGTTCCCGGCCCTTACCTTGCCGATCCTGACGGCAGAGGAGCCCTCTATCCAGTAGTAGTCAAGGGCTATGGTCGGGCCTGTATTATCGACCTTTATGCCGTAGGTCGAGCCTTCGAGGTTCCCCGCTCTGTCGATGGCCTTAACGGTCAGCGTATGGTCGCCGTCCGACAGGGTCCTTGTGTCAAGGAGGTACTCGTAGTACATGCCCCCTTCTGCCCTGTAGATCTCGAACGGGCTCGCCCCGTCCACCGACAGCGTTACCTGCCTGATGCCTATAGAATCATAGGCGTAGAACCTTATGGTCTGAACCTTGGAAAGGACCATGCCAGGTGTTATCGTCGCCTGTGATATGACTGGCGGGCTGTTGTCAACGACGACATCCACCTTGAACTCGGTCCTGTGGCCCGATTGGTCCACGGTCCTTATCGTCAGGGTATGGATGCCGTCCAGGACCTTCTTGGTGTCCCAGGGCTGGGTCACCTCTATCCAGGTCGTTCCATCGACCGAATAGCTGACGAGGCCGGGGAACTTGTCAACGCTCTTTGCCTTGACCACGAACAGCCCGTTAATGAGCTGGTCCTTGACGGGGGATTCGACGATGAGCTCAGGTGCATTGTTGTCCACCCTGAAGGTTATGGTGCCTGTCTTGACCATGCGTCCGGCAACATCGGTCACCGTGCCGTTCAGGTAGTAGGTCCCGTCAAGGAGGGTCCTTGTGTCCAGTATGTACTCGTAGTAGCCCGTCTGTGCGTTGAATGTCAGCAACCTCTCCTCCGTTCCAAGGAATATCGTGGCCCTGGTTATTCCGACCTCGTCATATGCGCTTATCTTGAAGACGAAGGTTCCCTCGACGAACTGGTCCTTTGTGGGAGATATGAGGACCATCTGCGGCTCATGGTTGTCCACTATCACATATAGGACCTCGGTCGTGATATGTCCCGCGAGGTCGGAGGCCCGTATGGTCACCTCATGCCTTCCGTCAAGGACAAGGGCCGTGTTCCAGCCTATGGAAACTGGCTGCCACGAGGCCCCGTCTATGTTGTAGTCGGTCCCCTTCTTGAAGACATCGCTGTTGTCCACATCGAAGAAGAACATGCCCGAGACGACCTGCCCCTCCTTCGGGGACCTTATGTTCACAGTGGGCGCCCTGTTATCGACCTTGAACTCCACCGGGCCGTATGAGAAGGATTTTCCTGTGAGGTCGTAGACAGTGGCGGTCACGTTCCTAACACCGTCCTCCCCCGCCCCCCAGGTGATGGTGTTCGAGGTGTACTCGTAGTAACCCGTCTGGGAGTTGTAGGGGACCCGTGCCTCTATGTTGTAGACCTTGATCATCACATGGTCCACCTTGACCAGGTCGAAGGCTGTCACCCTGATGGTCATCATTCCCTCGACGAACTCGCCCTGAACGGGTGTATTGATGGTGCACGTCGGGGCCTGATTGTCGAAGAGGACGTTGAACGTGAACGAGGTCTCCTTACCTGACATGTCCACAGCCCTTATCGCCACGGTGTGCGCCCCGTCCGGGAACGTGGATGTGTCCAGCATGTCCATGATATCGGTCCAGCCCGATGCGTCCACCTTGTACTCCACCCTGTCAAGGAACGTATCGGAGGCGTTCACATCGAGGAGGACCGAGCCCTCGAGGATATCATCGCTGCTGAGACCGTTCACGACCAAGGAGGGCACCCTGTTGTCCAGATGGAACGTCCTTGGCCCAAGGAGAACGGTCTTACCGGATATGTCCCTTACAGTGATGTTCATCAGATAGGTACCGTCGGGGATGAGCCTGGTATCTGTCCTGTACTCGTAGTAACCGCTCCCGGAGTTGTAGTTCATGTCCAGTAGCGCCCCGAAGACCTCTATCTTGACGGATTCCAATCCGACAAGGTCGGATGCGACCACCTTGAAGAGGGCCGCTCCCTCCAGGAACTGGTTCGGGACAGGGTCGGAGATGGCGGCATACGGCAGGTTGTTGTCAACGGTGACCTCTATCTGTGTCGAGGTCGAATGGCCGGCAAGGTCCATGGCCCTGAACGTGAGCGTATGCCTCCCGTCGCTGTATATCGTTGTGTTCCACATTACCGAGATATCGAGCCATCCCGAGCCGTCGATATCGTACTCGGTCCTGTCCATGAATGCATCAGAGACCTCAACACTAAGGTTCAGAGTACCTTCGACGAACATCCTGTCCAGTGGGTAAAGGACCTTGAGGACAGGAGCATTGTTGTCCACCTGGAACGAAACGGGTGATGAAACACTTACCTTTCCGCTCTTGTCCCATGCGGTGGCAGAGCACGTATAGTTGCCGTCGGGCTGGATCGAAGAGTCGGAATTGAACTCGAAATAGCCTGAAAGCGAGGAGTAGATGGCAGCAAAGGAGCTTCCGAACACGTTGACCTCCACCCTGTCTATCCCAACAGAGTCGCTGGCCGAGAGCCTGAACTTGTAGGCCCCGCCTATGAACTCTCCCTGTACAGGGCTGTTCACTGCGCAGACCGGGGCATTGTTGTCAACTATGACGTTCAGTGTCTGGGTGGTCGAATGGCCGGCACTGTCCCTTGCCCTGAACGTGAGAGTATGACCTCCGTCCAGCAGGTTGCCTGTGACCCAGACGTTCGAGATGTTCACCCAGCCCCCACCGTCTATGGAATAGGTCACATCCAGGAGGAAGGCATCGCTTACAGCGACATCGAATGTGATGTTCCCTGCGATGTAATCTCCGGTCTGGAGCCCTTTCACCGTCATCTCCGGGGGGTTGTTATCGACCTTGAAGGGGATGGTATCCGAACTGGTGGACTTTCCGCTCAGATCGTAGGCAACGGCTGTGACGGAATAGGAACCGTCGGCCTTGTTGAGGGTATTGAGCATCGTCTCGAAGTAGCCGTTCTGCCTGTTGAATGTGGTCTGTACCTGGTCGCCGAAGACCGATAGGACCACCCTGTCTATGCCCACAAGGTCGGAAGATGAGACCTGGAACACATGGACGCCGCTCATGAAGGCGTCCTTGAACGGGGAGACGATATTGCATGTCGGGGCATTGTTGTCGACTATGAACCCTATGGACTGTTCGGTCATGTGCGATGCATTGTCCATGGCCCTGACGGTGAGGGTGTGGGCCCCGTCCGTCAATCCAGAGGTGTTCATCGTCGCTCCGTAACTGGGTTGGGAGCCAGTGCAGTTCTGCCAGCCGGAGGAGTCTATCCTGTAAACGACATAGTTGAGGTATGTGTCCGATGCATAGACCGAGATGGCGTAGTTGCCGCCTATGATCTCATCGTCGATGGGGGCATTGATCGTAAGGGCCGGATCGTTGTTGTCTATATGGAACGTTATAGTATCGCTCTTTAGGGACAGGTTGACATGGTCGTAAGCGGTGGCGTAGGCCGTGTACATCCCATCGGGCTTAGTGGAGGTTGTCACCGAATACTCGTAGGAGGTCGTTATGGGGTTGAAAGGTATGGTGACCGTTCCCCCGAACAGGCTTATGTCAACATGGTCCACACCGACGGTGTCGGTCGCGACCACCCTGAAGGTATAGGTCCCCTCTATGTACTGTCCGTCTATGGGCGAGTTGAGGTTGCAGGTCGGCCTGTTGTTGTCGACGAAGATAGTGACCGAGGTCTCCCCCGTCAGGCCTGCAGTATCCTTGGCATCCACCGTGAGCGTATGGGCGCCGTCGGTGATCTGAGTGGTGTCCCATGTCCCTGTCCAGGTATTGCCGCTCCTGGCGAGAGGGGTCCATGCGTTCTGATCGACCTTGAACCTGCAAGAGGTGACGTAGGATGTCGTGTTGACGGAAATGGACATGCTCTTACCGGTGACATATGACCGGTCGAGAGGTGTCCGGATTATGGGATTGGGGGCTGAGTTCGACAGCGTGAAGTTCACAGGTCCAAGGCCTGTTACCCCCGACGCATAATCCTCTGCCTGGACGGTCATGGTGCAAGCTCCGTCCGGATAGGTATAGGTGTTCACGCTCCTCTCCCAGAACCCGCTCGCTGAGCTGTAGTACATGTTCAATGTCCCGGCATTTATCATCTTTCCCCCGAAGGTGACCCTGACGGTCTTGACATCGGCAGGTGTTCCAGCCTTGACCTTGAAGAGATAGACCCCTGAAACGAGCTCTTCGGAGGTTGGTGAGATCAGGTCGATGACTATAGGGTCCTTGATCCTCATGGAGGCGTTCGCATACCTTGTCAGAGAGCCACCCGTTCCCGAGATGGTCAAGGCGTAGGTCCCTACCGGGCTGGTGGTCTGCGTGGCAACCGTTAGGGTGGAGGTAGGTGTCCCTGCATTGATGGATGAGGGAGAGAACGAGAAGGTTATAGAGCTCGAAGTGGGCGATGAGGATGCCGATAGGGTAACGTTCGATGAGAAGCTGTTTATGGTGGACATGGTGATGGTGTACTTGGCTGTGGTCCCCGGGGATATGACCCTCAGGTCGGGGGTGGTCGATAGGAAGAAGTCCGGGTTCGTGGAGACCCTCAATGTGACCCAGACCTTGTCCCTCAGTCCGTTGGTCGA
>JBFYMY010000322.1:0-2707 GCA_041304645.1 Thermoplasmatales archaeon | reverse complement strand
AAAGGTTAAATACGATCGTCTTGCCAGGTTGCTCACCGGCAAATGCGAGAGTATATATGAGCAGGGTTTGCGATGATGTCCCGTATGAAGGGGTCGGGAGGGAGGAAACCCCTTCTTGGAGATGACGAAATGATCCCGCATAGAAATGCACTGGCAGGCGAATTATCGATCGCGGTGATAATGCTTTTAGTCCTTTCAGGGACATCCGTCATTGGAGAAGATGTTGTGTTCAAGGAGGAAGGCACTGAAAGTCATCCTGTGCTGATTACATTGGATAACGTTTCGACCATAAGCATTGGAAAGCCGGATTCACGGAAGTGCATCTTTTGGAACGATGACGAGGTCTTCATGGCGGTCGTCAGGAACGAGACAGCCGGCCACTATTTCGCGCTCCTTTACCATTCCACCGATGGTGGAATTAGCTGGGATGAGCCCGTGGAGGTCATGAACAGGAGCGGCATCTTTCTGATGAGGGCAGTTCTTCACATATCTAATGATACGTTATATTATCTAGTCTTCATAGCAGTATCCTATCGGGACTCCTCTGATCTAGGCTCTCGGTCATTGCATTGCTTCGTCGTCGGTACGGACGAATGGATGAACATAGGGCATATCACCCCGCAAAGGGTGGACGACGAGGTGATGGGGTATATGCCATCATATCAATTCCTCGAGTTCAAGGGCGATGTTTATGTCTTCTGGGTGAGGAGCCATTATATGGATGCCCTTTACCGGAAATGCAGCGGCGGTAAATGGGGTACCACTAAGTTCTTAGAGGTAGGCACCCACATAAGCGAGTTCTCCGCCTTAAGGTCGAACGTATCCGGTACGGAGATGATACATTTTGCCTTTATCTACCACATAACCGGGAAGGTCCACGTCATGGGCTCGGTGGATGGTCAGAACTGGTCGAGCCCGTCCAATCTATGGAGCAGTCCCGACTCCTTTGAAAGGATATCATTGACCGAATGGAAGGGGCGCCTCCATCTGGTACTGTCCGAGTATAGTGGTTACGACATTTACCACTCCTGGAGCACAGACGGGTCCTCCTGGGTCCCGTTCATGAAGATAGCTGAGAACACTTTGAACGACCTTCGTCCGATGGACCCACAAACCAACACCGTCGTTATCGCGGGCAATAGGGACATCGACAGTCTGCTTGTAGCATTGGACTCCAATTCCGGCGTGGAACTGTTGGGATCAAGGAACAATGGTGAGAGCTTCGAGCGGTTGGCATTTTTCAAGAACGATACTTCATTCTATCCCAACTTCTGTTCTGAGGGCAAGCTCCTTATGTATGTCACAGAAGGAAACGAGCTCGTTGTAAGAAGGCTCGGGAACAAGAGCCTGGTCGAACCACCGGAAGATGACGGGCCGGTCGATCCGCCCGGTACTCCTGACGACAATTCCACCGACCCCCCTATCCCGCCGGACGACAATTCGACCGTTCCACCGGACAACGGGACAGATGACGGACCGGTGACCAATGGGACGACCCCACCCCCCTCCAATGGGACTGCAGGTCATGATGACGATACCTCTGGTGAGGGTAACGACACATCCCCCGAACCACCAGCATCCAACAACAGACCTCCCGACAGACCAAAGATGGTCTTCATGGAGGGCGATCTTTACGAAGGCATGGAGATATCCATCCGCGGCAGCGGTAATGACCCGGATGAGAATGATACCCTTCTCAACTATACCTGGTACATAGGAGGGATCGGTATCGTTGGCTACGGTCCGTCCCTCAGGTTCACCCTGTCGGCAGGGACCTACGATCTTACCCTGCGTGTGACGGACCAGCAGGGTGCGTATTCCGAGTTGACCTGTGTCCTTGTCGTGAGGTCCACTGACGGATTTGTCGTACCCGAGAACACCAGGAAAGCGGTAGGGCTCGTAATGTTCTCCCTGCTGATCGTTCTGATACTGCTCTTCTTATCTGTTGCGGTCTTCTTCCTAAGAAGGTCCTCTTGGAAGCAGGGCAAGGAGGCCGACCAGCCTACATTCTACATGGAGGTACCGGACGAAAAAATATCACTTCCCGGAAATGAAAGGCCCATGGTAGCCCCAGCACCACCGGAGCCGGGGTCTGATATCCTTGCACGTCTTGCAGAGCCAACGCCTTTCGATCCCAGCGACGGGATCAGAAGAGGCATCTTGAAGGAAGACCATCCCATCGAGATTGGACATCCTTTCAGATCCGAAGATCTTACAGAGCTCGAGGAAGCCGTTGAAGAGCATGGCATAAGGGGCCGGTCCGAGATATCGGCATTGAAAATGAAGGCCGAGCAGAGATTCGAGTACGGAGATGTCCCCCAAAACGTTTATGAGGAGATAAGAGGGATACTGGACCAGCATGGTAACTGATCGGTGTCTGAGATGAAGGGGGAAAGGGCAGGTCCAAGCCAGGTCAGACGCCGTCTTTTTGGCGTTATTGAGGACATTCCCGGGATCACCCCCGTCGAGATCGTAGAGAGAACGGGTCTGAACGAGGGGACGGTAAGGTACCATCTGGACCTGATGGAACGGAAGGGCGACATCACCGTAAGGGTATCTGGGAAGCGGAAAGAGTGCTTTCCATCAGAGATCCGCAGGAAGGCGGGGATGGAAGGTCCGGCCAAATGCAGCATTGCAAAACGTCGGACGCTCGATTTGATAAGGTCGATGCCGCATTGTACAAGGACGGACCTGATGGGCAGGGTCA
>JBFYMY010000321.1:0-6980 GCA_041304645.1 Thermoplasmatales archaeon | reverse complement strand
ATGAAGATGACCTTCGACGCCACGGATTCCTACGATCCTGACGGAGCCTTCTACAACGACCAGCTCGAGGAGACC
This sequence comes from Thermoplasmatales archaeon, assembly GCA_041304645.1. Classification (GTDB taxonomy): domain Archaea; phylum Thermoplasmatota; class Penumbrarchaeia; order Penumbrarchaeales; family Penumbrarchaeaceae; genus JALOTP01. The sequence continues at coordinate 6,905 of JBFYMY010000321.1, read as the reverse complement.
AATCCCCTTGATGATCTTGTCGGGCTCACCTGGAACCTTGGCGACGGTACCGTTTCCAAACAGGCCAAGGTCATACATACGTACGATGAGAACGGTGTTTACACCGTCACCATAAACATGACCGATAAAAAGGGGTCCGTTTGGGAGGAGACCCATACCATCACCGTCGCCAACAGGCTTCCGGTGGCCGTTGTCAAGGAAACAACGGTCTCGGCCAAGTTCAAGGACCAGCCGCTCCTCTTCTCCGGGGACGGGTCCTACGATGAGGACGGCGAGGTTGTCGGTTACTACTGGGAATACGGTGACGGGACCCATTCTCCTACCGACAACGAGTACGCCGGATACATGCCCTCAAAGGTCACGAGCCACAAGTACGATAAGGTCGGCAAGTACGTCGTCACCCTCCGTGTGAAGGACGATGACGGGGCCATCTCCCCCGATGATAAGATCGCTGTCATAAACGTCCAGGTAAGACCGGACGACCCGACAGATGGAAGTCCTTTCCCCTACCTCGCTGTAGGAATAGGTGTGAGTGCGCTCCTTGTCCTACTGACGGTCGCCTCCTCCTCTTTCATCTGGCTGAGGAAGAGGGTCTGAAGTCGCGGAGCAAGACAGGATGAAGGTCCTTGTCACGGGCTTCGGCCCTTTCGACAGGTTCGGGACCAACCCCACTGAGGAGCTTGTACGCTACCTTGCAGCTTCCAGGGATGATATCCACTGCCTGGTCCTGCCCGTCGTCTATGGTAAGGCATCAGAAGAGCTTATGACCGCTCTAGAACATCGGAAGCCCGACCTGACCGTTTCCTTCGGGCTCAATCCCACGATAGGCCACATTGCCCTTGAGGAGCTCGCCGTCAACCTCAGGGCATCGGAGGTCCCCGATACCTCGGGCAGGACCGTTTCCGAGGAGCCCATCGATCCAAAAGGTCCCCTGGCATTGAGGAGCCTGCTCCCCTTAAGGAGGATGATGACAAGGCTCCGGGAGGAGGGCATACCATGCAAGCTCTCCTACTCCGCCGGGGTCTATCTCTGCAACGAGGTCTTCTACACATTGACGCGGTGGTGCATGGAGAACGGGAAGATAGGCGGGTTCGTCCACATACCGCTCTCATCCGAGCTCGTGGCCACAGACAGGACGCTCTCCGGGTCTTCAAGTCTTCCTGCGGGAACGCTCTTGAAAGCAGGAAAGCTCATACTTGAAGAGGCCGAGAGCTCCATCAGATGATATTGGAGGTTATGTTCTCCTGGTCCCTGCCGCAGTAGAAGCAGCGGAAGACCATGGGTTCGTCCCCGACCTTCAAGAGCCGACTGGGTACCGGCTCCTTCTGGTTCGTTATGCAGTTGAGGTTCTCGCATTTCACTATGCCCTCTATCTCCGAGGGGAGCTCGACCTTGAACTTCTTTATGACCTTGTAGTCCCTTATGATGCTTATGGATGCGTTGGGAGTGATTATGGCCAGGAGGTTCACCTGCTTGGGCCTCAGCTCCATGTCCTCCACCTTGATTATGTCCTTGTAGCCGAGCTTCTTCGAATGCGCCCACATGGCGACGGATATCTCCTTGTTCTCCGTAACATCTATCTTGAGGAGCTCCACCACCTTCAGGGCTGTACCCGGTTTTATATGGTCAATGACGGTGCCGTTCTTTATCGGGTTTATCCTCAGGTCCTTCATCTTCACACCCCCATGACGAGCTTGAGAAGGGCCATCCTGACCGGCACCCCGTTGAACGCCTGGACGAAGTACTTCGCATGTGGGGTCATGTCCAGTTCGGGGCTGATCTCGTCCACCCTGGGAAGCGGATGCATGATTATCATGCGCTTCTTTGCGGTTTCCAACAGGGATAGGTCCAGCCTGTATGCCCCGGCGACCTTCCGGTACTCCTCCTCCTCGGGGAACCTCTCCTTCTGGATCCTGGTCATGTAGATGACGTCGGAGCGCTCTATCTCCCCCTTGAGGTCGGAAGTGACATGGATATCGGCTCCCATGGACCTCAGGTCTGCCACTATATGTTTTGGCATCTGTATGATGTCCGGGGCCACAAGGCTCGTGGAGGCACCGAGCCTTGCAAGGGCAAGGGACAATGAGTGGGTGGTCCTGCCGTACTTGAGGTCTCCCACGATCGTCACATGCTGTTTGGAGATGTCGCCGAGCTCTTCCCTTATGGTGAAGAGATCAAGCAGGGTCTGTGTCGGGTGCTGCCCCGCGCCGTCCCCGCCGTTTATCACGGGGTTCCTCGCAAAACCGGCCGAGAGCCTTGCGGCGCCCTCCCTCGGATGCCTGAGCGCTATCACATCGGAATATACGTCCGCCATCCGGATCGTGTCCGAGAGGGTCTCCCCCTTGATGAGAGAGGTCCCCTCCGTTCCGGACATCGTTATGACGCTGCCTCCGAGCCGGTGCATTGCCGTTTCGAAGCTGAGCCTTGTCCTTGTCGATGGTTCGAAGAAGAGCGATGCGAGCACCTTCCCCTCAAGGGCCCTGCTCTTCTTCTGTCCCCGTGCTACAGGTATCATGGTCCTGGCCATGTTCAGGATGGAGGATATATCATCCTCGCCAAGGTCCCCTATGGTCACTATGTCCTTCCCTTTAAGTGACACCATTTCACCCCTGCTTAACTCCATCACGCCCCCATGATATAAAGACTGCTTCCACGGGAACGTCCGCTTAAGGCCATGATGGCATAGCTTTTATCCCTGCGAACGGTTCATGGGGGGGAAATCTATGGGCTGGCCGGACGGTAGCAGGGTCAAGGACCTTCAAAGGTACAGGAGGATGATGCCCTTCTTCATGAAGCGCAAGTCCGAATCCATAGTGTACTGGAACCTCAGCGCCAGGGCAAGGGGTATGACCGATTTCTGTCACAAGCTGACGGATGAGTACGGTATGAAGGTAACACCCTTCATGCTGGTGCTGCATTCGCTCTACAAGACGTTCACCGTCTATCCCCGCGCCAACAGGTTCGCCAAGGGCGGCCATATCTATCAGCGGAACTCGATATGGTTCGCGTTCTCGGTCAAGAAGCAGTGGACCAACAAGGCGACCGTTTCCCTGGTCAAGAAGGAGTTCAAGAAGGGGTTCACCCTGAAAGATACCGTCGAGGCCGCCAAGGACAAGATAGCAGAGGGCAGGGACCTGAACAGGATGGACGAAGGGGAGAAGGAGGCCAAGAGCTTCCTGTGGATCCCCTCCTTCATCATCAGGCTCGGCTACCCCTTCTACAAGATGCTCGAGGAGCATGGTTTCGTGAGCAGGAAGACCGTCCTCAAGTCACCCATGTACTCATCAGCTTTCTTTGCCAACGTGGGTGCCTTCGAACTTTCCTCAGGTTACCATCACCTCTACGAGATAGGGAACACCTCGGTCTTCATGGTGGTAGGGAGGATGGAGGACCGGCCCGTGGTCGAGGACGGAAAGGTCGTCATCTGTCCCATACTTCCCATCAAGGGCTCCATAGACGAGAGGATGGAGGACGGGTTCTACCTGGGCAAGGCGCTCAAGTACTTCGCTGACCAGCTCGAGCATCCCGAGAAGCTGCTTGAACCGCCTGGCCCACCAGAGGACTGATGGTATGGAACTCAGGCTCCAGAGGTTCCTGTCCATGTGCGGTCTGGGGTCCAGGAGGGCCTGTGAACGTCTGATGGCCGACGGCAGGGTCAAGGTGAACGGGAAGACGGTACTTGAGCCTGGCACCAGGGTCTCGGACGGGGACTCGGTATCCCTGGACGACAGGTTCGTAAGGCCCCTTGAACGCTGCTACTACGTTCTGAACAAACCCCCCGGGACCCTGTGCGTGGACAAGGACAGCAGGGGTCGGACCTATGTCGTGGACCTGATACCCGGTGCTAGGGAACAGGGGTGCTTCACGGTAGGAAGGCTCGATCTGGATACCACCGGGCTCATAATAATAACGAATGACGGCGAGCTCTCGAACAGGATAGCCCATCCCCGCTACGACATCAGCAAGACATACCGGGCAGTCGTGTCCGACACCGTTCCCGAAAGGGACATAAAAGGCATGGAGCGGGGTGTCGGACTTGAGGACGGGAGCTTCGTCAGGGACATCAATGTGCTGTCCATCAAGGGGCACCCAAGGGGCCGGGAGGTCCTCCTCTCCATCCATGAGGGTAGGAGGCATATCGTGAAACGTCTGTTCATGGCAACGGGCTGCAGGGTCCTCGAGCTCGAGAGGACCCGTATTGGGGGTTTGAGGCTCGAAGGTCTGAAGCTCGGGAGATGGAAGAAGTTCGGACCTGATGAGCTGCAAAAGTCCATAGGGACCGACCGATGACGGTCTCAGTCTTCCCATAATGGCATGGCCAGGACCACCCTCAATCCCTTTGAATGGTCTCCCTGGACCCTGTCCTCGAGCCTTATCATGCCCCCGTACCGCTCCATGACGGAACGGACCAGGGACAGTCCCATGCCCTTGCCGTGGATGTTGCCCTCGCCCACGACCCTTGCGTATCTGATAAGGGCCGACCTCTTGACCTCGTCCTTCATGCCCTTTCCGAAATCCTCCATTATGAGCTCGACCACACCCCTGCCGGCGGTCCACCGGGCCGAGACCACGACCACTGGGGAAGGGTCGTTCTTAATGGAATTGGACAGGATCTGCACCAGAATGTCGTGGAGGAACCTGTCGCCCCTTATCCTCACATCGGGGCTCGAGCTGTCCAGGGCGAGCTCCAGCTCCCTATCGTCGAGATAGTACCTTACGGACTCAGAAGCAATGGCGAGCCTCGTCCGGATCTCCACTGGTTCGGGGACGAAGGGTTCGGTGGATATCATCGTAATGAGCCGGAGGTTCTCAAGGAGGCCCGATATTGCCCTGACCTCCATCATAGAGTTCCGGAGGAACCTCTCTTTTGGCTCATCTCCCCTGACCATGGTCTCAAGGAGCTCCAAATAACCTGTGGCCCCGTATATGTGGTTGTTAATATCATGGGATAGGAGGTCCATGAAGGTCCTTATGGTCCTCAGGTCCTCTGTCTCGCTGCCCATCGGCGGTTCTTCTTCCAAGGGTCCCACCCTGCTCCCCTTGATTACCCTAGCGGATTAATTAATGTTGCAATGGGAACCCCCCGATCCCACCTTCCGAACGGGTTATTAACGCTCAGTGCATAACCGAAGGTCGATGGACCCCACCCTGTCGGTGCTCATATTGTTCCTTGCCGGGATGGTCATGAGCGCTCTGGGGGCCATGACGGGACTTGGAGGGGGCTTCCTTGCGGTCCCGTTCATGATATTCGTATGGGGTGAGGGGATGGCAGCAGCGGTCCTTCTCTCCCTGTCAATGATACTTGCGAACTCCCTCTCCAGTTCCGTCTTCTACCTCCGGAACAGGATGGTCGATATCAAGATGGCCCTGTGGCTCATCGTCCCGGCCGTCCCGGGCCTCTTTGCCGGATACCTGCTCCTGAAGAACCTCTCCCCGAGACCGTTCTATCTGATGTTCGCAGCCCTCCTCTTCTGCGTTACCACCTACATACTGATATCAAGGACTAGAAAGAAAGGGGCCGAGGGTGCTGAGAACAGCATACCCCATCCAAGGGAAGGGTGGGGGCGCCTGCTTGTCACAGCTCCTTTCTCCTTCCTTGCCGGAACGGCATCATCGGCTTTTGGTATAGGAGGGGGGGCCATATTCATGCCCCTGCAGGTCACATTATTGAAGAAGAACGTGAAGAAGGCCATAGCCACGACGATGATGGTGCTGGCGATGATGACCCTTTTCAGGGTGTTCGTGATATCCGGGGCGGATGTGGACATGCTCACCGCACTTCCCCTGGCGGCAGGGGCCGTCCTCGGGGCGCAATTGGGAGCGATGGTGGTCCGAAGGATCGAGGGAAGATATCTGTTCTATCTTCTGATCGCCTTCCTCTTCATGGTTGCTATCTATACTGCATTGAGAGGTCTAGGTGTGGTCCTATGAAGGAAAGCATCCTATTTCTGTCCTCGATCTTGGTTAAGTGATAGGCATTCCCCAACCATTCCTCGTCCCCGACAGGACCGCCTTTCTTGATATCGCCAGAATGGTGGTCTTTGCCATATCCGCTCACATATCAGGGAGTGAGGTTATACGCTCATGGATGATAGGGTCATACATGCCAGAGAAGATCGAACTAGAACGGACCAGGGAGGATCCCTGGGTCCTGAAGACACCCCCGCTGACATCCGAGTATAGGATGTATATCGACGAAAAGGATGGTGAGGAGGTCATTGTCTGCGTCGTTGGATCGACCATGCTCCACTACGATGCCAGATGCATAACGGACCTGCATAGGATGCTCAAGGACCACGGGGACTGGATGCTCCTTGGGAGCAAGGACGAGAAAGCTGAGACCGAACAGGGGACCGTGGAGCATTGGGCACGATCAAGCGACAATCCCAAAGGTGGCTGGTACGGTTTGAAAAAGGGATTTCGCGGGCGGTTCGCCATGTATATTCCCCCTCTCATGGAAGAGCTGGGTCTTGCCGACGTGGAGCATAACGCAAAGAACAATCGGATGAGAGCTAAATGAGACCCTTTTGTCTCCTCGGTCAGGCTCAATGCGCGAGCAGTTCCTCGAGCCGTGCGTTCACCGCTTTCCAGTTCACGATGCTCCAGAAGTTCTCGACGAACTTCCCGCGGTCGTTCTTGTGATCGAGGTAATAGGCATGCTCCCATACATCCAGGACCATTAGGAGCCGGTAGTGCGGGAAGACATTGTTGTTGTGCTTCTCTATCTGCATGAGCAACAGCCGGCCGGTCCCCATGCACCGGGTCAATGCGGCCCATCCGGAGCCTTCGACGCTGTTCGCGGCATTCGTGAACTCGGCCTTGAACCGGTCGAAGCTTCCGAACTCCTTGTCGATCTCGGCGGCCAGCACACCGGAAGGTTTGTCCCCTGAGCTCCCGTAGGGTCT
>JBFYMY010000320.1:0-4838 GCA_041304645.1 Thermoplasmatales archaeon | reverse complement strand
CGAGCGGAAGGTTCCCTCAGATCCAGCTCGCAGACATTGACCAGGACGGGGACCTTGACCTCCTAGCACCCAAAGCAGGGTCCGGTCTGTACCTCTTTCTCGGGAACGGTACCAACAAACCCGGGAAGGGATTCGGCTGGTCCCAGGTCACCAACAAAGGATTGCCAACCAACATGACCATCTACGGGTCTGCTTTCTTCGACCTTGACGGTGACAAGGACCTGGACCTTGGAGCTGCGACCTGGGGTGATGGAGTGAAGGTCTACAGGACGAACCTCCAGTTCACAACGGTCAACAGACCGCCCAAACCCAATGCAGGCAATGACCAGACCATAAAGGCTGGCTCGACCGTGACCCTGGACGGGACAGCAAGTACCGATCCGGAAGACGCACCTAAAGGCGATACGGCCGGGACCATACTCACATACGAATGGAATGTGACCTCATATCCAGCAGGGTCACTTATAAGGGACGGTTCTCTAAAGACATCCGACAAGATAGCGAAACCGACCTTCAAACCTGATAAGGAAGGTATCTACCTCATCAACCTCGCGGTAAAGGACACGACAGGAAAATGGTCCAACAAGAGCGATGAGGACCAGGTCAAGGTCACTGTGACCAATGCCCCACCTATCCCAAATGCCGGGCAGGACATCACCGTATATCTAGGCGATACCGTCCGCCTCAATGGAACTCTCAGCAATGATACGGAGTTCGCACCCAATGGTGACCCCGAAGGGAACCTTCTCTCATACGACTGGAACATCACCAAGTACCCTCCGGGCTCCTTGGTTCGCGACCTCTCTTTAACACCGAACGATAAGAACGCAACCCCAAGTTTCGTCCCGGACAAGGTGGGTAAGTACACCTTCACGCTAGCTGTCAACGATTCGTTCAAGAAATGGTCTAACAAGGCCAAAGAGGACATGGTCATCATAGATGTTCTCAAACCCAACGACCTCCCTGTAGCAGATGCAGGGGTCGATATCTTCAGGTACAACAACTCAGTAGTCGTTCTGGACGGTAGCAAGAGCTACGATATCGATGGTACCATAACCGATTACAACTGGACCTGCTCCGACCACCAGCTTAACCTCTCGTTCCTGGACAGCCCATTTCCATCGTTCATACCGAACTCCACTGGGCCCTATCACTTCTCCCTGAAGGTGATGGACGATAACGACAGCTGGAGCAGGGAACCGGACCTGGTGATGGTTACCGTGCTCGAGGTCTGGGAGAACCTTCCTCCCTCGGCCGATGCGGGTCAGGACCAGAGGGTCCTGTTAGGATCTGAAGTGACACTTAACGGTTCCAAGAGCTCTGACCATGACGGGTACATCGTCACATGGGAGTGGACCTGCACATCCGAACCCGGTCCGTTCATCAACAATTCCAACAGCTCGCATCCTACGTTCCTACCCGTAGAGGAGGGTACATACACCTTCACACTGAGGGTGATGGATAATAACTTTTCATGGTCCCCGGAGGATTATGTTTCCGTTAATGTCGAAAAGCGGTTCATCATCTTACTCCCAGTAGCCCTGGCTGGACCTGTTGATACGTTCCTTAACGGCTCCCTAGTGATCCTTGACGGTTCCTCGAGCTACGACCTGGACGGACTGGTGACCGCTTACAACTGGACCTGTACAAACAGAGCTGTCGTTCTGAACGAGACCTATCCTGCATACGCCACATTCGTTCCATTGACATCTGGTCGCTATGATCTCACGCTTTCGGTAATGGACGACCTCGGGCTCTGGAGCCTGGAGGACAGTGTGAACATAACGGTCGTGGACATACCCGAACCACCCCCTCCACCTCCACCCAGGAACGTATCGGCGATGATAGGCCCCTTCATGTTCCAGAACGGGACACATCTGATGGGAGCTACGGTGACCCTTCAACCTCTTGATACATACAATTCCCGCTTCGGCATCATTCCGACCACTTCAACTACGGATATGGGCTATGCTGAGTTCTGGGAGGGTATAGCGCCCGGCAACTATTCATGCTTCGCTTATTTGAACGAGACCGTTTCAGTAGGACCCTTCGGTCTGGAAGTACTACCGAACGGTTCTATCAGGATCTGGAACGGGTCCATCCCTCTCGCCCCGAGCCCTCCTATAGATGATCCTGATGATGATGATGACGATGATCCAATCCCAGATGACGATGACGATGATGACCCTCTACCAGATGATGATGACGACCCTATTCCCGATGATGACGACGATCCGCCCGCGAACGAGACAGAAGATGGGAATAGGACATCCACCTTCGATCCGACCGTCCTCTACATTGCTATCGGTTTGGCCGTGGCATTGGTCATATTGATCATCATCGTTCTCATGATTGTCCGCAAAGAGGGACCGGAAGGGACAGTATCAACGGTCCAAGGAGACGCCGTACCCCCTACGATCGATGATGGGACCGCTCCCGAGGAATGAGCAATATCCTCTCCTTGGAACAATGACCTCAAAATCTATAAAGGGACATCTGGTTGCCAAGTTGGATCATTATGACCGAGATACTGGTAACTGGTTCCGCTGGCTTCATAGGTTTTCACGTTTCGAAACACCTCCTGGACAGAGGGGATTCGGTCATAGGTTATGATAACCTGAACCCGTATTACGACCCTTCACTGAAACGGGCCAGACTTAAGATACTGAAGAGATACCCTACCTATTCATTCCACAAGGCCGACCTGAGGAACAGAAAGAGACTGTTCTCAGTGTTCGAAGAGAACCATCTCGATAAGGTCTGTCATCTGGCCGCTCAGGCAGGTGTCAGGTACTCCATAGAGAACCCGTATACATACATCGATTCCAACATAGTGGGGACCATGAACGTCCTTGAGGCCTGCAGACAGTTCAAGGTCAATGACCTGGTCTATGCCTCCTCTTCATCCGTTTACGGCGGGAACGAGAAGATGCCGTTCTCCGAAAAGGACAGGGTGGATGATCCCATCTCCCTTTATGCCGCCACCAAGAAGTCAAATGAGCTTATGGCCCACGTCTATTCCCATCTTTTCGGTCTGAACACGACAGGGCTCAGGTTCTTCACCGTTTACGGCCCCTATGGCCGCCCTGATATGGCCCTCTTCAAGTTCGCAAAGAACATAATAGAGAACAGACCGATAGAGGTCTATAATTTCGGGAAGATGGAGAGGGATTTCACCTACATAGACGACATCGTCAAGGGGACGGTGGCAGCCCTGGACAGACCGTTCAGGTATGAGGTCTTCAATTTAGGTAACAACACACCCATCAAGCTGACCTATTTCATAGAGCTCATAGAGAAGCACCTTGGAAAGAAGGCTCATAGGCAGCTCCTTCCTCTGCAGGAGGGGGATGTTCCAAGGACATGTGCGGATATAGGTCATGCCAAGGAACTGTTGGATTATGACCCAAAGGTATCCATTGAGGACGGAGTGAGCAATTTCTTGGGTTGGTATATGGATTATTACGGATAACGGTCAGTAGTGGAGAAAACTTTATCATATCCCAAGATGGGTCCATACCGCTGTAAGATCGGACTTCTAGCATGGTTCGCACCGGTCTAGCTGAGAATATCCCCTTTTCAGGATGGACTCTAATGAAAAAGAGCTCAATAAAATTCATCGTGGCCCCTATCATATGCACTGGTACGTTAGCTATAGTCCTAGTCATGCTGCTCTTCCTGTCAGCTCTCACCGGCATCGTATTCCTCATAGGGTCCGAGAGGGAGGATGGTGAAGAAGATGCCGGCATCTCCATCGACTCCCTGGGGACGATGAACGTCCGACCTTTGGACCTTCTCACGATAACCGGTTCGGGTTTCGAACCGGACAACTCGGCAATATCGGTCGTCTTCATGGACCGGGTAGGATTCCCCATGACCGTTCCGGCAACCTATGCGGATGGGGACACCGTTGAAGTGGTGGTACCGCCCCTCATCAATGGGACCACATTCTCTGACGGCAAATTCAGCGTCAGGGTGGTGCAGGTCTCCAAGGACAAGGTAAGGACATCGAACGTCCTTGATGATCTGGAGGTCGGTCCCATGCTTGACCTAAGAGGGTCCATGAGGACGGGATATCTCACCATTTTGTTCCTGGATGCCTGCCTGGACTGTGTGAACAGTACACTGATGAACGAGACGGACCCTGAGATGGTCTCTGTCATGTCGGATTACAGATCATCTATGATGGACCTGAAGTACCAGGTGGCCTTTCTCGTCAAGGGATACATAGGGTCCCTGAACCTGAGCACTATAGAGGGCGGGACCGTTGAGCTCAACACAGTTCTAGTCCGGGACCTTGACAGGCTGCTCCTGAACATGGTGGACCGGCTGTTGAACGCTTTCCCATCGAACATCACACGTTCAGAACCAACAAGAGCAAGCATTGACGAGGATGAGGAGTACAGGCGGAAGGTCACAGAGGATGTCGAACAGTTCCGTGCAACGGCAATGAAGCAGCATGAGATAGGTGCCATGCTCCTCGAACCGGCGGCCAGGTTCTGTTTCGGCCTCTATTCGACGGTGACAGGTCTCGTGGGTGGAGCTGCCCTCGGTATAGGTCTGGCTGCTCAGGTAGCAATAGCGGTGGGGTCATCATGGTTGACCCAGCTGGCAAGCGGTGAGATACCGACCCCTTCCGGGACCATGCAGACGGCCATGGAGACTATCACTGACAGCAAGATAGGGTTCCCTGTCATCGGGCTCTTGAAGGACCCACTGTTATTGATGAAGAAGATGGACCAGGGGCTCGAAGAGGCAAAAAGGTTCAGGCACGGAGAACCCAGCGGCGGGGTCATGGTCAATGATAGGAAGAACCTAAGACCACCGTTCGACGAGCA
>JBFYMY010000319.1:0-2703 GCA_041304645.1 Thermoplasmatales archaeon | reverse complement strand
TGCTCTTCCGATCTACCTATAATCCATCGTAGGCCTCTATCAGCTGCCCGATATCGCTCAGCACCGTAAGGTCCTTGGACCTCGGCAGCCTGGCTGGGAGGAGCCTCTTGATGAGGGGCCTAGGTATGTAAACGGCCTTTATACCGGCCCCAAGGGCAGGTATGATATCATGCTTCAAGGAGTTACCGACCATGAAGCACCTGGACGGGTCCCTCCCGATCGTGAGCCTCCTGAACAGGTCGGGGGTCTTTTCCCTGACCATATGAACGTTATCCTCATCGAACCAGCGTCCCATCCCGACCCTCTCGAGCTTCTCCCACTTGACGCCCGCATCCAGTATCAGGTTCATTGTGACCATGACCAGTTCGTCCCCCTTCCCCTTAAGGAAATCGAGCACCTCCGGTGCTCCTCTGATGGTGCTTCCTATGTTCGGGAATATCCGCACCGGTTGTTTGAGGACCCAGCTGTTGTAGATGGAGAAGTTGGCGAGCGTGTCATCGAAATCGAAGAGGAAAAGCCTGTCCATGACGAACATCTACCTTGATTGGACCTACATCAGGTCAGGATCTCCCCCAGGGCGTCCCTTTCGATCCCTAACCGGACCTCCTGGGCTATCCGCCTTCCCGTGGACAGACCTGGCTCTATCAGGTCCGAATAGGGTGACCCGGATATGAAGGGATTGGTCCCGGCCACTATCCTAGCGGATATCTCGAAGACGACGAACTCCAGCTTGTCGGTGACGACCGTTTCCAGGCAGAAAGGTCCTATCATCCCACCGAATAGATTGTATGAGACCTTGACCACCTCCTCTGCCATGGAGAATGCCTTCGGGAGCAGCGATTCCCTTATGACCAGGGGGATGTTGCCCGTCACGACGAACGTGGGATAGATCCCATCCTCCTTGAGCTCCTTTTGGCCGCCTAACTTGTACATCTCATCTATGTTGCTCTCGTCCCTCCGGTCCATTGACATAAGCTCGATGATGCCCTTTCCGCCCTCGACCCTGTAGCCATCTGTCCTGAGCGGGGAATGGAAGAAATGAAGGTAGTATCTTGTCCCGAGGATGTACTCCTGTATGTTGTACCTCTGGCCCGGGTCTATCCCGATCTTGAACTCGTTGTAGTCCCGGGCTATGAAGAAGCCCCGACCACCTTTGGCCCCCTGGTACTTCACCATGACCGGTATGTCGATCTTCTTGGGGTCCTTGATCTCCTTGGGCATGCGGAGGCCGGCCTTCTCGAGCCATATCCTCTCCATGTTCCTGTCAGATTCCCATTCGAGCACCCTTCGGTTGCCGAAGGTGGGAACAGGCATCTTTCTGAACCGTTCCGGACCAAGGTACTCAACGAAAGAGCCGTGAGGGATGACGATGCAGTTCCTCTCGAGCAGGTCGTCTATGTGGTCGAATATCTCCTCATAGCTGTTGAGTATCATGAACTCATCGGGCTTTCCGCGGGGGAAGGCATCGTAGAGCTTGGGTGGTCTTCCGACCGCTATGCCCAGGGTCCTGAAACCCTCCTTTTTTGCACCATCGAATATCTGGAGGCTCGTATGTGAGCAGACCGTAGCAAGGGTCAACTTGGACCTGTCGTAACCCTCCAGTACCTTTCTCAGATCAAAGGGTTCCATATCGGGGGAACCCAGAGTCCTCTTATTACCTTTTCGGGGTATGTAGGATCACTCGAAGACCGCACCGCAGTGAGGGCATATCGGGGCCGAGACAGGTATGAGCGCTCCGCACTCGAAACATTCGGCCAGCTCCTCCTCCGGTGCCTTATTCTCCTTCGGTCCATCGGTCTTGCCGGGTTCTCCGACCGCAGGAACCTGTGGGACGGCTGGGCCTTCCTTGGGGCTCTCCACCGGAGCAGCGCCCTCTTCCTCCTCGGCCATCTCTTCGAGCTCCTCGGGTTCCTCCTTTGAAGGCTCATCACCCTTAGGTCCGGCAATGGCACCGAGAATGGGCTTGTGACAGTTCGGGCATTCGGTGGCGCCAGGCGGAATGATGGTCCCGCAGTCGCATTCGAGCTCCTCGGAGAACTCTATACCACAGTGGGGACAGACATTGGCATCCATTTCAACGAGGCCGCCGCAGTTGGAGCACTTCGCCTTCCCCGCCTCCTGGTATCTCTTGTAGACGAAGAAGGCAAGGGCAATGACCACTATTATGACCAGGACAAGGACGATCATAATCGGTATCAAGACGTTGATCTCCTTTGGTTGGTCCTTCACTATGACCTCGGTGTTGACCTGATTGTTCCTCGTATCGGACTCGTAGACCGCCCCGTTCTTGTTGACGGTGCATCCCCAGAGGACCGGGTCCGAGTTGACGGTCCTGGGTTCGACCTCGAACTCGACTGCGATCGTACCGAAGGGTCCAATATCTACGAACTTCCTGTTCTCCTTCGCATCGCCGGAGAAGTCCACCTGGACCCGGCTGTAGGAGAAGTTCCCAGTATTGGTCAACCTGTATGTTACGGCATACGAGCTGCCCTTGGTCATCTTGAACCGACCCGTTCCCATGTCATATCCCTCGCTCTCTTTGAACAAGCTCACGGACAGGTCGGGAGCGGGTTGGATATCTATGACCCTTGTCAGCAGGTTGTTACCCTCATCGAACTCCTTGATACCGTTCTCGGGGTCTATGAGCATGGAAAGGGTGGTCCTGCCGAGAGTGTCCAGCACCCAGTAGCCGATCACGGGTTC
>JBFYMY010000318.1:0-9643 GCA_041304645.1 Thermoplasmatales archaeon | reverse complement strand
TATGAGGATTTCATCCCACGGACCCTGGAGGAGAAGCTCGTTTGCCATAGCGACAACCTTGTTGGCAGCAGGGGCAGGCATCCCCTTCAGAGGTCGGTCGATAAGCTCAGGGAAAAGGGAGCTTTTGCCGCTGCCGATAGGATGATCGCGCTCCATAAAGAACTGGAGGACCGCCTTGGTATCGATATCGACCTTTTGGTCCCAGAAAGTACCTGATGGCGTACGATAAGGCCTTGGACCTTTCGTTCCTAAAGATTATCTATCACATACGGCCTTCCATGGCCGGGTGCATCGATGCAATCACAGAATATGGATACACTGAGAGCACAGAAGACACGTGTCAACCATCTTATCGATGAGGTCAACAAGGTGTGCGCTAAATGCAAGGAAAAGGACTTGACCGGATGCGAGGGGTGCTCCCATGACAAGAGGAAGAGGAACCTCATGTCGAAGAAGGATGGGATAATCGCGGCCATGGCGGAGAAATGAACCATTTGGTACGGGGGCTGCGAATGGAAGGAGCTCAAGCTGCGGAATGGGACAGGAGGAAACAGCAGGAGCTCTACGCACTTCTTAAGAGGAGGGGGTTCGTCTGGCCCTCGTTCGAGATCTACGGAGGGGTCGCTGGTTTCTACGACCTTGGACCCCTTGGGTCCGTCCTTAAGGACAATATAGAATCGGCCTGGAAGAGGACATTCCTTGTCGAGGAAGGTTTCATGCAGGTGGACTGCCCCTCCATATCTCCCGAGACGGTCTTCAGGTTCTCAGGGCATCTTGAGAAGTTCTCCGATCTCATGACAAGGTGCGTTTCCTGCTCCACCCCGTTCAGGGCCGACCATCTGCTCTCGGATGCCGGGATCGACCTGAACGGCCTGACCGCCAAGGTCGTAGGGGACCATCTGACCGAAAAGGATGTGAGGTGCCCATCCTGCGGAGGGGTCCTTGGTCCTGTGGAGGAGTTCAACCTCATGTTCAAGACCCATATCGGGCCAGGGACCGACCGACCTGCATATCTTCGTCCAGAGACCGCTCAATCGATATTCATGGACTTCTCCATGCTCTACCGGGCGAATCGTGAGAGGGTCCCATTCGGTGTCGCCCAGCTCGGAAAGGGCTTCAGGAACGAGATATCGCCCCGGCAGGGGCTTCTCAGACAGAGGGAGTTCCACATGGCAGAGGGGGAGTTCTTCTTCGACCCGCTTGAGAGGACGTTCCCACCGTTCTCGACCCACAGGGACCGGTCCGTCCCGCTCGTCAGGGCATCGGACCCAGATAGGACAGTTGAGATGCCCCTTGGCAGTGCTGTCAAGGATGGCACCATCTGCTCGGAGGTCCTTGCCCATTTCATGGGAGTGACCCACCGCTTCGTGATATCTATTGGGATACCCGGGGCCGCCATCAGGTTCCGCCAGCACGGGAAGGAAGAGATGGCACACTATGCAAGGGACTGCTGGGACCTGGAGGTGCTGACCTCCTCCGGATGGGTCGAGATGGTCGGCATAGCCGATAGGTCGGCCTATGACCTGTCCCAGCATGCGAAAGGCTCCGGGTCGGACCTCACGGCATTGAGAAGGTTTTCCGCCCCCGTAACGAAGGAGGTCATCAAGGTCCGGACCGACAAGAAGGTACTGGGCCCGCTCTTCAAGGCCAGGGCCAAGGAAGTGGACGAGGTGCTCTGCAGTACCGGACCCGATGAGCTCAGGAGGATTCATCCCTCAGGGACCATACATCTGGTCCTAAAAGATGGCAGCGCTGCGGATGTCCCCTCATCAGCGGTCTCTTTCGATACCGTCACGGAGACCGTACAAGGAGAACGCTACACACCCCATGTCGTGGAACCATCCTTCGGTATAGACCGGCTCATGGTCGCCGTCCTTGAACATTCCTACGTCGAGACGGCATCCTCACCTATGAAGGAGGCCGAAAAAGATGAGGCCGAGGATGCTGGCCCGTATAGAGTGATGAGGTTCCTGCCATCGGTAGCACCCATCAAGTGCGGCGTCTTCCCGCTCCTTCCCAAGGACGGGCTCCCTGACCTTGCGCTGAAGCTATCCTCCGAGCTCAGGTCGATGGGGGTCTCTGTCCATTATGATGCGTCCGGGTCCATAGGCAGACGGTACGCCCGTATGGACGAGGTCGGGACCCCATTCGGTCTCACTGTGGACCATACCACCCTCGAGGACGGGACCGTGACCATAAGGGAAAGGGACAGCGGTGAACAGAGGAGGATACTCTCCTCCGATGCTGCCCGCAGGGTCCTGGACCTTGCCCAGGGTTCCACATCGTTCTCAGACCTATGAAAGACCTTTCCTATCGAGAACGAGCTTCAGGATGAAGAGCGGCAGCCCGAGCAATAGGCCCAGGAGCGACATGACGAGGCCAAGGGCCACTATCCACCCCAGAAGGCCTATAAGGAAATCGGTCGCCGGGGCGGTCCAGCCCATCCCTGAGAGCAGATGATCGTTCAACAACGCCCAGAGGACCAGGGTGAGCAGCAAAAGAGCTAGTCCCAGCCAGCTGTTCTTCAGGTCCTGCTTGGACGGTGCAAGGGCGACGGTCAGGGAGGCGGCAAGGTAGAGGTAGAGGAGGAACCAGAGCGACCTGTTCCCGACCAGGTTCTTCCAGATGAGGTCGAATGCGGACCCGAAGGTCCCCAGGAGCATGCTCCCCACATCCCAGGAAGGCCTGTGGCCCCAGGTCATGTCGCAGTTGAGGAAAGGGACCAGGTCGAAGATGAGACCGACTAGCACAAGTACAAGCGGGATGCCGAAGAAAGGAGCCATGGAAACGATCGTCTGACCGAGGATACCCCACTTCGGCCGGCCGTGCGTGACCGAGCCTCCCTCCCTTGATATCAGTACTACTCGGTTCACCTTCGCACCGGTGACCAGGCATGCGGCCAGATGGCTGAGCTCGTGGACGATTATACCGGGAGCTGCGAAGATGATGTACAGCCATCTTGCCAGGGAGTACGACCACATCCTGTCAAGGAGAAAGCTCATAAGGAAAAGGACCGCCGACCAGAAGAACAGGTTCAAGAGCTCTGTCAACATCTGACAGAGATGGAACGCTCCCATTATATAGGTTTAGAAAGGAAGGAGAGGTCCTGCTGGACCTCTCCTACTGGTCTCGTCATTATCAGACCCTATTGTCCATATTCACAATGGCGACCCTGGGTTCGGATGACAGGACGATACCTACCTTTGCAAGGGTCTCCTTAACGGTCTCTATCTCCACCGTTACCTCTGGGGTGTCCATGGGAACGGTGATGAGCATCGGTTCTATCTCCTCTACCGGTTCGTCTATGATCGCGGACCTCCCCGGACCCTGCTTGGGTGCCGGGATCTTTCCGCCGGCGGCGCCGGGGTACGAATCCCTGTCCGTCGGGTCCGTGTGGTACCTGTATTCGACCAGGTTGTTGTTGTTGGAACCGTCCGAGTCGTAGTCCTCCGCATCATCCGTCAGACCGTTCAGGTTGGTGTCCTTCCTGTCGGCATACAGCCTCCCCTTGTAGTAGTCCGCGTTGTCCTTGAAGCCGGCCGGGGAGAACACACGCCTTCCGAGGGATTTCATCCCATCAGAGTTCATCCAAGGGTCCCATGTGTTGTTTCCTATATCCTCGTAGATGTAGCATTCTGGCCTTTCCCACATCGAACCGTTGAAAAGCTCTTCCCAGCCCCTAGGCAGCCCGTCGGCGTCCTCATACTGGGAGATGTCTGAAAGGTTGGAAATGAAGTCCGTGACCCATACCTCCCAGCCGTCGGGCATCCCGTCGGAATCAGAATCAAAGCCCCCCTCCATTCCTAAGTCGGGTACTCTCGGTGCGGGGATCGTTGTGACCTCGTTGATCCCGTCCTTGTTCGCGTCTATACCAGACTGGTATTCGTAGAGGTTTATGAACGGGAAGTAGTACTTGACCAGTTCGAAATCGGACTTCTGCGGGTTCAACGGTGTCCAGATGGAATATGTGAAGCCGTCATGGTCCGCATCAAGGGCCCAATCCGTGCCGTCAAGTGGATCAAGTATGTAATCAAAGTTCTTTGTCTCGGGGTTGAATATCGGGCTTCCCCTGATCTCAGCTTTGAGCTCCCAGCCGTCGGGCATACCATCGTTATCGGTGTCCCAATTCAATGGATTCGTACCGTTCTCGTACTCCTGATAGTTGTTGAGCCCATCATGGTCGGGGTCCTCGAAGACATCGGCCGTTATGAGCGGGTTGATTATCCAGAAGAACCCGTTCTTCTGCAGCTGGTTCCAATAATTGGTATTATGGGCCCTATCATACTCCAGTATCATTGCCTTGGTGTCGTCGCTCTTGACGACCTTGCCCCACCTGTTCTCCCAACCGTCAGGGAGCCTGTCCCCGTCGGTATCCCACTTTGTGGGATTGGTCCTATCCTTTGTGGAGTATATGTCGCCGATTTCGGTATCCGAATAATCTCCATCCTGGGGAATTGAAGCATCGTAATTGTCCCTTCGGTCCCAGTCTATGAGCGGGAAGAAGTCCACCTCGTTCTCAAGACCGTCCTCCATACCGTCATTGTCCGTGTCCGGGTCATTGGGGTCGGTTATCCACTCCCTGTAATTGGGTATCCTGATGAGCTCATCATAGTCGCTCATCTGGTCGTTGTCTGTGTCCCTCTTGTTGGGATCGGTCTTGATTATCCCCATCTTGGACCTTTCCCAAAGGATGAAGGTATCTATTCCGAACAGCTCATCGACATCCATCCAACCATCGAGATCGGTATCCGGGTTGGTGGCGTTCGTAGGCTCGAAGAAGAGGTATTCCCCCTCCTCCTCATCTATGAAACCGTCCCCGTCATCGTCCAGTCCGTTGTTCTCAAGGATGTACTTGGTCCTGCCGCGGGTCTCCTCCCAATCGTCAAGGCGCCTTGACCTGTTACCGACCTGACCCAGGACAAGGCTTCCGCCACCGTCATTGTCGGAATCTGCCAAGGTCGCGTTGGTGTAATACACCCTTGCGACCTCGGGATCCGTGAAGTAGGTCCCGCCTATGAGCTCACCGAAGAAGCCCATCTTCAGCTCCTCACCGTCCATGATCCCGTCACCATCGGTGTCAGGTTCGTTGGGGTTTGTCGAGACCGGATACTGCTTGGTCCCCAAGAACTCCTCCAGGTTGGTCATTCCGTCAGGGACCCGGATATACACCTCGACGCCCCCTTCCGTGATGTTCCATTCACCATCATTGTCATCTTCGGCATCGGGGACCATAGGTGTGATCGTGAAGACGGTCCTCAGGGAATCGGGTATCTTGTCTATCAGGTCATCATTGGTGTTAAGGGCGGGCTGCCTGGATATGATCCTGGCATTATATGCCTCCCAGCCGTCCGGCACAAGGTCGCCGTCAGTGTCGGGGTTCATCGGGTCCGTCCTGAACCAGAGGTTCTCCTTGTTAGGGAAGGCGTTCTCCAGATAATTAGGGAGTCCGTCGTTGTCATTGTCCTTGAACCTATCGGTCGAGTTGAGTGGGTCCAGACCGCTCTGGAGCTCCCAGCCATCTTCCATTCCGTCACCGTCGGTATCGGAGAGGTAGGGGCAGGTCCGGTAATCCAGCACGCCGTCGTTGTTCCAGTCAACGGCCGATTTGGAGTAAGTGACGCTGACCTCTATCTTGTCATGGAGCAACTGGAACTCCCTGGTCACGGCATTGAAGTGGGAATCACCGTCGGTGTCCCAAAGGAGCGGGGATGTGTGGAACTCGTACTCCTGTCGGTTGGTCAGGTCGTCCGGATAGAAGATGTACTCGGTCCTCTTGCCTAGGTCACCCATAGTTATCCCAACGCGGATGTCCATGTCGTAGTCGGCGTCCGCCGGGTTCAACGGGTCTATCAATGTGTCCGTCCAATCGACGGATATGACCGATGAGACCACAAGGGTCCTCTTCTGGCCTGTCGGGAACGCTTCCTGCAGGTCATCGATGGTCCCTTCCTTGACAATGGTGCCAGTGGAATCGAAGAACTGGGTCTGGAAGACCCTCCTGTAATGGACCTCCCAGCCATCGTCCATGCCGTCCCCGTCAGTGTCCCAGAGAGAGGGATTCGTCGTCACCGGTTTATAGACCTCCGGGTAGTATGGATTGTAACGATCGTAATCATCGGACAGGTCCGTATCGATCTGGCCTACCGCATTGTCCGTTGGGTCATCATAGAGATGGAAACCTCCTCTCATACCTATCTCCTGCCAGTCGACCTTCGGGTCGAGCCCGCCGAAGAGAGGCTCGTTCTCCTCGAAGGTCATTGTAGTGATGTTGAACCTGGCCCCGCCGCAGTACTCCCTGAGGTTGAACAGGGTCTCCTCCTTGTCGATGACCCCATTGTTGTTGAGGTAGAACCCGTCCCCGTCCGGATTCTCGCTCCAATCAGCCACATTGGGATCGATGGTGAGCCTTTCAGTGATGGGGTTCGGCCTGCTGTAAAGGGCCTCCCAGCCATCCTCCATTCCGTCCGCGTCAGAATCGGGCTGGTTGTACTGTGTCCCGTAGATGTAGTTCTCCTCGATGTCAGAGAGCTTATCGGGCCAGGGTACAAGGGAATCCCCTATCTGCCTGACGTCGGAATCGGATTTCTTGACACCCCCAGGGGTCGCCGGTGCATCTTCCCAAAGACCGGAATCTTCGAGCTTCTCATCGGATACGCCCGTTCCGGTCATAGCACCGATAGCAAGTGCGCCAAGAAGAAGGATGACTATCATCCCTCCTATGACCACTAAAAGTTTCTTCTTATCCATTTTCTCAAGGATGCCGGTCGCTGATACCATCGTTCTTCCTCCGACAAAGGGATGGGCGGGAACCTAACTGGAAAGGCAATGCCATCCCTTTATTAAACCTTTGGGGAGGCCAGGTGTTCGAGGTCATATGCCTCTTGCCTGACCCATTCCCGCGTCCATAGGTCAATTCATCTAACCGGATATTTAATGGTAATCGTCACATGAAACAGACTAGCCTCCTAACATGAACAACGGATGCTTCAGATCTCTGGCGGGAGAGGGATCTCGGGAAGGTCTCCGGTAATATCCTCTCCTTCATTAGCGACTGGCGGTGACACCCCTCCGCTGACGATGGAAGGTCCTTCCAGAACGGAGGTCTCAGGCGGGCTGGGAGGTTGTGCGTCCCAACCACTGCCGGGCGATGTGATGGGGACAGGGGCATCGTACGAGTAGTATTGTTGACCGGCCTGAGAGGTTTCGGGACCTAACTGGACCTGCCCGGGGTCCGAATTGGACGATGGGTAGACCAAAGGGCCTCCCTGAACATCCTGTCCGGTCCCGGGATAGCCTGGTGGATACTGCTCTCCCGAATACAGTGGAGCGGCGGGGGGCAATGCTTGCAGCTGTGGCGGCGGCAGCTGCTGATAGCTTTCCTGCATTCCCATCTGACGGAAGAATTGCATTTGAGCGGGATCGAGAGCGGGGAGCGCCACCGCCTTCTGCCTGTTCCTGAGCTTCAGGACCGCGAATATGACCAGCATGAGCAGGGCAAGGACCGCCATAAGGACGAATAGGAGCCACAGTACGCTGCCAAGTGGCAGATCGTTATCGACAGGAAAATCTTCGCTGTCAAGCGGGTCCGAACCATATTCAAGCTCGTAACCATCCTTGTACCCGTCCCCGTCGGTGTCCGGGTTCTTCGGGTTGAGCATGCCCCCCTTTGATGTGTAATGATCGAACTCCTGCAGGTTCGTGAGACCGTCCTTGTCCGGGTCCTCCAAGGCGTCGTTGGGGTCCATTATAGAGAGGCCGAACTCTACCTCCCACCAGTCCTCTATCATATCATCGTCCAGGTCCGGGTCGGGTAGCGGTGCCTGAACGGTCACCACGACGGACACCTCCTTGGAGCTCACGGTACCGTCGTGGACCGTCAAGGTCACCTTGAAGGCTCCCGCATCCGGGAAGTTATGTTCGACCCTTTTCATGTCGATTCCGCTCAAGGGCACCGACCCGTCCCCGAACTCCCAGATGAAGGTGTGCAGGTCCCCAATGTCCTCATCCTTGGGGTCGTCCGTATAGAATGTTACCGTCAGATTGTTCTCTTGCTGGATGAAGTTGATCATACCTAGTTGGGGCACATCGTTGATGTTGTCTATCCTCACCTTGCATATACCGAACGCTGAAAGTCCAGCCCTATCAATGACAGAGATGTTCACGTCCCATTCGCCGTTCATCTTCTCCGAGATGGCCTTTATCACAAGACGGCCTGTCGAGTCCGAGAACTCGATGGCGTTGGGGGGTGAGTTCGCGGTCAGTGTACCGGCGTCGTAGAAGAATATCAAGAGCTCGTTGCCGCTCCTTAGGTCCGGATCGCTATAGGTTGGAACGATGGTCAGCACCTCGCCCTCTATAGTGGACCTGAAGGCCGGTACCGAGATCTTTGGAGGGTCGTTGACGTTGTCCAAAAGTACTTCGACCGCGACCTCGTCCTTTCCACCTTTGCCGTCCGTGACCTTTAACGTGGTCGTCAAGGACGGAACGTCCCCGTCCGACGTCACGAACCAGAGGTCGCCGTTAGTGGGGTCGATACCATAGTTCTTCCCTGCCTTTGCCTCCTTGAGGACGGCCCCTATGTCCCATTCATAGGTCAGCACGTCCATCGTGTCCGGGTCCGATGCCTGCACCCTTACTTCCACACGGTCCCCCTGGGACTTTCTGATGGGGACCAATTCCTCCGTGGGGACGGAATTGATCCTTGTTATCATGGGCGGGTCGTTGACGGGCGCGAGGTTGAATATCAGGTCCATCTCTGCGTACTTGGGGATGAAGGCGTTGTCGGTCGCGTTCAGTCTGACCTTGATCTTCCCGTTCATGTCCTCCTTGAATGTCACCTTCAACTTCCAGGCCGATGGAGGGACCGTCGAATTATCGATTATCCTTGCCGTCAGATTGGCATCGGTCCGGGCGGTGGACCATTTGCCTGTCTGGTCAAGTATAGTGTACGTCAGGACATCCGTTAGGTCCTTGTCCGAGAACAGCTTATCAAGGTCGAGCCATAGCGGTTCACGGTCCTCAAGGAGGTCGAACGTCTTCAGGTCCCCCCAGGAGGTCGGGGCTTGATTATCATCGACCAATGGCCCGTTGAGAACCGAAAGTCCGCTGGGATACTGGAAGGCCCAATCGCCCCTCTGGTCCTGGGCCGAGAAATTGAAATTGTGGACCTTGTCCTTGCCTATGAGGGAGCCGGAGACCTCGGTCTGGTATCTGACACCAAGCCTCATATCGGTCCCGCTCCCCGGGGCAGGGGACAATGTCCTGAAGGGCTTGCCGTCGAGCCATACCCATATCTGGCGGGGGGTCTCGTTGTTGGTGTCGTAATAGGTCACGGAGAAGGTGAAGGGGTCCTGGGTCCTACCTTTCTGCGGGGAGACACCGCCGTTAGTAATTGTAGGTCTGTTGTTGGGGATGTTGGCCTTGACCTTGAAGTCGGCAGTATAGGTCGTCGACCCTGAACCTGTCATATAGGTCTTTGAACCACCATTGTCCTTGACATAGCTCTCAATGTAATATGCGATATACATCTCGGTGCAGTTCTTCTCAAGTTTGAGATTGAAAGGTGATGCCGAGCAACCCCACTGCTGGAATATCGGCCTCGTGGAGACCCTGTACTTTTGTGAATTGAACGTTGTCTGGTCAG
>JBFYMY010000317.1:0-8993 GCA_041304645.1 Thermoplasmatales archaeon | reverse complement strand
GATGGTGGAACTTTACGATACCGATTCCAATACGCACAACAAGCTAACCCTGTTCCGGAACATGAAGTTCGTCACCGATACGACCGGTAACATGACAGGCTATCAATCCTGGCTCCTCATCAGGGAACTGTAAGGGGGGGTCATTTGCTACCAGAAAGGATGAACCCCAAACAGATGGAGAGGATGATGAGGAAGATGGGCCTCAACATGGAGGAACTGACCGATGTCAGGGATGTTGTCATCACCACTGCGACGAAGGAGATAAGGATTACCGACCCGCAGGTGACCGTCATGAACGTTCACGGCGAGCACAGCTATCAGATCCAGGGTAAGGTGGAGGAAAAGGCCTTGGGTGAAGCATTCACGCAGGAGGATATTGACCTGGTGATGGGACAGACCGGTGCCTCACGGGATAAGGCCATAGAGGCCTTAAAGAGCTGCAACGGAGAACCAGCAGAGGCCATAATCAGGCTCATGGGATGAACTCGAAAACCCTGTTCTGATAGGGATTCCCCAAGGTTTTCCCTCTTTCAGTATTATAACTATCGTTCCTTGATATAAGGACGATGATAGGACCTTCGGTCGACCCTATTTTTCTAAGAAAGGAACCATTGAGGTCATCACTACCAATAGATATACTCATTGATATGGAAACAAGGTCCCTACAGGATATCGTGATGAGATCCCTATCCGGTGAGGAACGTTCTCTATTATCCTCAACACTGACCGAAATTCAGGAACAATATAATAACGCTGATGTATCAAGGTCAAGCAACGAAAGGGATGTCACGACAATGGTATCACGATTTCCCACCTGGGCCGCATTGGTCCTTTCGGGGAAGACCGTGGAAGAGCTCAGGAAGGACTATCAGGATGGTAGACAAAAGGGTGCTGGGCTGTTCTGCATAAGGTTCGATCGGTTCGGACCGTCCAAGACCCCGGAATCAAGGGCGCGCATGGGCGTACTGATGGTCCAGGCCGCCTCCTTCTTGAAGAACGGGTCCATTGCCTCCATCGTTCCGGAAAGGTACGGAGGGTCGGTAGGTGAGATGGGACTTCCAGAGCCCGTAAGGCTTGAAATGCTCAGGACATTGGCATCTCAGGGGTTCCTTTGGGTAGAGGTCGAAGACCTCATTCCATCCGACTGGATGATAGATATCATCCAGATGGCCAAGCGGTCAGGGAGCAAGGTGATGCTCTCAACGAAGGTTGGACCAGGGAGTCCGCTCACACTATCGAACCAGGACCTCCTTGAGGTCTGCGACGGTTTGAAGGTCTATATTGACATGGATGCCCCGGAAATGATAAGGACCTTGCAGCAGGTCCTTGGTACGTTCACCGAAATGAACGGGGACAGACCCCTAATGTTATCCCCTTATGGCAGATATTCATCATTGGCCCGGATGTTCCTGAGCGAAAGGGGAGATACAAGGGTCCTCCTGGATGCGAACACAAGTAAGGAATTTCCAGGATCGCTCATGGTCCAAGATGATATCCTGCGGTACTGGTCATTGACCGGTGCGGTAGGGGATGAGGGGAATGGTCCTGAACCATTGTCCAGGAACGCTCTCACGGGGTCAACGGGGCTCTTCTTCCATATTGGCGGTCCCGGTACGACCAACTATAAGCTAGGCATGTTGAACACCGCATTCGCACACCTCGGCGAGGATGATCTAATGCTTCCCTGGGAGGCAAGGCCCGAGGACCTGAACGTGACACTGGGGCTCATCAGGGAAGTCGGGGCAAAGGGAGCTTTGGTCGAAACACCACTAAGGACCGGTACATTATCAAGTATGGACTGGGTGGACCCACGCTCAAGAATGGTAGGTGCCATTGATATCATCGTAGGCAAGGGTAGGTCCCTCTACGGTTACAACACTGAACTGTATGCTATATCGGACCTGATAAAGAAGGGCGGTCTTAAAAAGGGTATGAAGAGCCTCGTGCTTGGGACCGGGACAACGGGAAGGGCCGCAGCAGTTGGAAGCTCAATGATGGGGCTAGAGACCGTCATAGTCGGCAGCAATCTGGAAAGGACACGGGCCTTGGCCGGTTCACTTGGTGAAGGGGTGAAAGGGGTCACACCGAAAGCGCTTAAGAGGCCGACCCTGACGTTCGATGTAATAATAGATACGGTCCCCTTGCATCAGCTGAACGATGGGGGAGCGAAAGAAGGTTCGGACATGGTAGAAATCATAAAAAACCTCAGGCCGAGCCTGGGATTGGATACAACGGTCCTTAGAGGATGGTCGCCGTTCTTGGCAGCTGTCGAATCTGGCGGCGGAGCCACCGTCAAAGGCTCCGATGTCGTGGTGAGGTCCGCCATCCGTATGTTGACCATCTGGCTGGACAAACAATATGAGGGCAGCGATGTCCAGTCAGTGCTTGAGCGTCGGATACCCTGATCAGGAAGGATGTTCGGCCAGTCGGACCCCGCAAGATGGGCACTTGGAGGACCCATTCTGGACCTTCGTTCTGCATCTACCGCATACCTCTATACTATCGACAAGTTCCTTTCTGCACGAAGGACATACCCTGTCCTTCGACCGGGTCCTTGCCCCGCATGAGGAGCAGAACTCATATGACTGGCCTTCTTTTAACATCCTGGTTCTCTGCAGGGTCCGCCCCTTGAAATACGCGAATGTGATGAACATCAAAAGGAGGGTTAGGAATACGATAGAAAGCGCGCAGTACCATCTTGGTAGTCCTAATAGTGTCGAACCCTTATGTTCGGCTAAGGCCTCCTTCATGGTCAAATTATGCAGAAATGTCACCGTCGTGCCCTCTCCCTTGACGGAGATGATCAACGTATGGTTACCCTTGTCATCCAGTCTCAATGTCCCTTCGTAGACCACTCCTTGAGACCAGTTGACGGCACCGCTCTTCGGGTACATGGTCGAACTCGAATTACCTGAAAGGACCTCGACCAGATCTGGACCTGAACCGGTGTCGGATATGATGAGGCAGCTCACCTTGAACGGCCTGCTAGTAACGGGGGATGGACCATCGGTTCCGATGTTCTCGACAGTGAACGATCCAATGACAGGGCCTGAGGATAGGCATACCAGGCCGATAAGGACTGACACGGACATGAACGGATGATGCACACCAAGGGATGTCGAATGCAGGATATAATCCCATGGAAAGCTTTTATCCAGGACCCGTCAATCGTGGTGACCATGGGCGTGAAGTTAGGAGACCTGGTCGTCAAGCACCCCCTCGCAGAGTCCGACCTGAAGGGGAAGGTGATAGCGTTCGATACATACAACATGCTCTATCAGTTCCTATCCTCCATAAGGACCCCGGAGGGATTTATGCTCACAGCTCCGGACGGAAGGGTGGTCTCTCATATCAAAGGCCTTCTTGGCCGAACGGTGAACCTCCTCTCATCTTCCATTAGGCCGGTCTTCATATTCGATGGTGTCCCTCACCCTCTCAAACGCGGGACCCTGGACCTCAGGAGGGAACGGAAGGAGAAGGCCCGATCGGAATGGGAGAGGGCCCTTGAGGAGGGAGATATGGACCGGGCTAGGAGCAAGGCCCGGCAGACGTCCAGGATAACCTTGGATATGGTTCAGGACGCATGGAAGCTCCTTACACTTCTCGGTCTTCCTTGCATCCAAGCAAAGAGCGAAGGGGAGGCCCAGGCCGCTCATATATGCATAAAGAAAGAAGGATATGCCGTTTGTTCACAGGATTTCGATTCCCTGCTGTTCGGAGCCCCAATCCTCATACGGAACATGGCAACGACAGGAAGGAGGAAGCTCCCCGGAAAGAACGTTCATATCGATGTCATACCGGAGAGGATAGACCTTGGGGAGACATTGGACCGACTGGGATTGACCAGGGACCAGCTCATAGACCTGGCGATATTGATGGGTACGGATTTCAACGAGGGGGTCCCAGGGATAGGTCCGAAGAAGGGATTGGCGCTCATAAGGGAGATGGGCTCCATAGAGGAGGTCTCAAGGTCCAGGAGGCTACCTCTTCTCGAATGGGAAGAGGTCAGGAAGGTGTTCAGGGAACCGCAGGTCCATGACGATTATTCGATGACCTTCAAGCATCCTGACCTGGATGCCGTTAAGGACTTCCTAGTGGGCGAGCTCTCCTTTTCCCTGGCCTCCGTAGAAGGTCCCCTCAAGGTCTTCGAGAAGGAAAGGACCTCGGCCGGTCAATCCTCTCTTGACAACTTTTTCGCTTGATGTGCCATTCACCTTCTTCCAAGGTCGTGGACGTTCACCCATTCGTCCTTCTCGTTAAGTGGCAGCTTCTCGTATTCCTTGGTCTTTTTGACCTGATAAGCGATCAGGATGCCAGCAGCTACGGCCATTAGTGCTATCGCAAGAATGAGGACCGCTATCGTCAGGTTCGGTCCCCTCTCCTTTTCGTCCTCTGCTGGGATGAGTCTCAACGGAATATCACCAAGGTCGATCTCGTCACCTTCCGATACGTTGTAACTGACCGATGTATCAAGATGATCCTCCTTTGAGGCTGTCAATATTCCTTCCCCCGGGACGACCTGGACGTGGAAGGTGCCGTCCGTTCCGGTCTGGACCCTTTCACCGCTCCTGAACCTGATGCTGACGTTGACGAGGGGCTGCCCTTCGGTATCAACGGTCCTGCCCTTGACGGTACCGGTCGCTATCCGGGGGTCGGCCACGGTCCAGAAGGACCATTCGAACCTTATCAGCTGGTTCTTCGCATCATCTGTGCCATGCACTGATAATACATAATGGGTCGAATAGGAGAGCGGTTCGAAGAGTTCTGCATTGAGCACCATCTTGCCTTCCCAGACCAGTTCATGACCGCTGGGAAGACCGTCTATCCGGACCGAGGCCGTGTCCATCTTCTCCGAGAAGGAGACCCTTATGAATTCCTCGGTCCCGATATCCTTACCCGTTGGATGGACCGAAACTATGCTGGGCGGGGTCGGATCGAAGATGAAGCTCGAGGTGTCAGAGCCTATGTTACCCGCGCTGTCGTGCGCTTCGACCTTGATGACATGGGCCCCTTCGGATATGCGCTGGACAGCCACCGGAGCGCCTTCAATTACCTCCGCGATCTGCACATTGTCCAAGAATACCCTGTAGAGGACGATAGGTGACCTATCATCGACCGAGGTCCACTCTACAAAGAACTGGGAGTTGAGCATCGAACCATCCAAAGGTGTTCTCATCTCGACCTTGGGAGGGACCGTATCCACCGTGAATGCACTGGCCACAGAGTAAGTGTTGCCGGCCCCGTCCGAAGCCCTTATCTCTATCCCATGTTCCCCTTCCCCGATGACCTTTATCATCGTCGAGGTCTCCTTGATGGGTTGTCTCCAATCCTCGTAATCGACCCTGATCTCGTACCGGAGCGGTTCGGTCAGGTCCGGTTTAGGGACCCATGATACCATGATGTCCACACTTGGCTGGAACGAACCGTCGACAGGTGAAATGATATTGAACTTTGGTCCTAAGGTGTCCACGGTGATGTTAAGGGATTGTGTCCTCCAATTGAATGCCATGTCAAGTACCATGATGGTGATGTTATGATATCCGTCAGGGACCGGTTCTAGCCTGTACGAGTCGGTGACCCCCAGTGACCTCCAGCCGAAGGTATGGTAACTTATACGGTATTCCATGATGGGGCTCATTGCGTCCCATCCCCTGAAGAAGATCAATGGTCTGTCAGTATCGAAGACGCGGTCACCGCCAGGTCCGCCCTCTATCACAAGTTCGGGCCTGAGAGTGTCCACGGTGAAACTTGCACCCTTCTCGTTCATATGTTCGGCAAGGTCGAATATCCTCACTCTGAAGCTGTGCAAGCCATCCTTGAGGTATGGGACCTCATAGCTCTCGTTAAGTCCCTGTTCCTTGAAAGGGCCCCCATCTATGCTCAGTTCGTAACGGTCTATCTTGATGTTATCGGTCCCACTCCATTCAATAAGGACCCAGGAGGTGTTCACATAATCACCGTCCTCTGGTCCCTTGATGGACACGGACGGTGCCTTCGTGTCAGGTGAGCTCTTGACCCTGCTGCTCCTATTGGACTCGGCATATCCGTTCCAGGCGGTCATATAGTAATAATACCCCCGGCCTGGGACGACCTCCCTGTCAACAAAAAAGGTGGTCCTGCCGTCCAGCTGCTTGTACAGGAACTCCCCACCACCTCTTTCCGACCTGTACAGGTTGTAATGATGGACCCCTATCTCCAGACTGTAATAGGGTCTTGTCCATGACAAGTTGATGAAGTCGGCCCCTGGTGTTGCCTTGAGCGAACCAGGCGCTGTGAAGAGGTCCGGGATAGGGGAACGAAGGAGTGGGTACGGGTCTTTTCCACCGTTCCCATGCAGTTTGTAGGGAAAGTCGATTATGAAGTCCTCATTATTGTCCGGTTCCCTCCAGTCCCACCAGTGGTTGCCTCTGTTCAATGGAGAATGCCAGATGCTATCACCGGACACATCCTTTGCCTGGACAAGCCCTTTCTGATAGTAAGAGCTCGTATCGTTGTTGTAGAACAGGATATTGTCATAGAGGACATTGTTGCTCTGAAGGTTGCAGTTCAAGCTTATGCCATAATCGAAGCTCTTCAGGATGTAGTTCCCTGTCATCTCGTTCGAATAGGAGGTGATCACGCTGATGCCCTGGAAGTTCCTCACCATCACATTGCTGTCTATGAAATTGTTCGATGCGTTTGAGAGCTCTATGCCGTAACCGTTCTGGGTAGGCCGGTTCCCGCTGATATAATTATGATCGCCGGTCACCTTTATTCCGGCCCTATTGTACAGCACTAGGTTCTCCTCGACGAGGTTCCTGTTACCTTGGACCTCTATTCCATTGTTAAGGTTCTCCTTAATGATGTTGGACCTTATGACATTTTCATCCGAACCTTCGAAAGACCCGATCCCATCGTTCACGCAGAGCGTGGCTTCGTTCGCCTCTACCAGATTATGGCTCGAACCGGTAAGTGTGATGCCGTTGTAATTGTTTACGACCTCAGCCCCTTTCAATGTATTGTTCGTCACCCTGCAGAGGGATGATCCCTTCAGGGCTATCCCGTCCCCCTGGTTGGAATATAACTTGTTCTCAGATATGTTCGCGTTCATCACATTGTTGAGGTGGATCCCGGCCACTGTGGCTGTCGTGATGTTGCATCCTGATATCTGGAGATGGAGGTCTATGGAACCAAGGGATATCCCGAACTGGGAATTGGCAACGATCCTGTAATTGCTTATGATTATCGGGTCATCGGAAGAGCCTGTCCCGGGCCAACCTTCCGCTGACGCCCTTGTGAGGAGACCGCTGTTGCCGGAAATGGTAATGGGGGCATGGTCAACGAAAAGATAAGGTGCTCCCTTCCCTATCATACCATCATCGACCCAACCATCGCTGTTCTGGTTCAGGATCGGTCCAAAGAGCAACGAAGATAGAAGGATGAAGGTCGCGATAGCCCCTTGAGGCAGCCTTTTCATTCTGTCATACCCCTGAACAAGGTCTTCCGTTTATGATGTTCAGGACACTAGAACATACTATGTCATTAATCTTTCCTGGTACTCTCAACCCATGAGCGTTGTGGGGACCCTTTAAGTCCGTTCTCAGAGGAATATGAACCCCATGAGGCCAAGGACCATGCCCAATTTGATGGATAGGACCGAGGTTCCCACCCTCCATTTGGAAAAAAAGGAAGCGGTGATGAACAAGATGTCGGAACATAGGACCAGGACCAGATAGTGAATGCCCACATTCCAGAAGAGCAACGGCAGGATGCTGGATATCATGGCAAGGGCTATGGCCAGGTCCGAAGCTCTAATGGTCCTTTCTATACCGTGCAAGATAGGGAACGACAGCCTCCATCCTCTATCCCCTTCCATATCCATGATATCCTTCAATAGCTCCCTGGACAAATTGATGCAGAAAGCCATTGGACACAAAAGTATGACCTTGGCGGAGAGACCTGGAACGGAGGCACCTAGAAGGAATGGCAATATTGTAAGGTATGCAATGGTCACATTGCCCAGAAGGCCTTTGCCCTTTGCTATGGTCTCATAGAACATTAAAGAAAAAAAGCTCAATAATATTATTAAAAAAGATAAAAAATTCCTATCAATAATAAAAGAGGCCAACAGGGATGATAAGGTAATGATGAGGAGTGTGATGAGGACGATCGTCGAGCCCTTTTTGGATATGGACCCTGCTGCGAGTGCCCTCTTTGGGTGTACTTTCCTGTCCTGGGGGATATCTCTAAGGTCATTAGCGATATTTGCAGCGGAAACTATGCTGAACGCACAGAGGGCAAGCAGAGGAATGACGATGGGAACGGTCGTGCCATCATCAACGCTTACGTGCCATCCTATCATGACCGCGGCCGCTGCCATGAGGCCGTTCAAGGGACGGAACATTAGGAACACCCTTGATGCTCGCTTTAGGAGCTCCCTTATCACCAACGCCTCTTTCATGGTCTGATAGCCTCCTGCTCACCAATAGAAGAACGATGACCCCCGATATTATTCCGACGGCGGCAAAGAAGACAAGGACGTAGGCTAAGGGGATGCCTTTCCCGTTCTCTGGTCCCTCCCTCTCATAGGGCAGGACCGTTATCTCCTCACTGAAATGGCCGGAGGACCCTTCGATGGTCACATTTATGGTGAAGTTGAACGGTCCCTCGGGGTTCTCAAGGGTCCTGATCTCCACGGTCATGTTCAGGGTGTAGGGAAGCGTTCTCAGCCCTGCCGGGGATATGGACGCCTCGAAACCATATGGTAGACCTTCGATCATGATAGGTGCAAGTGTTACGGGGGGTATCCCAGGAACGAGCGTTATATTGAACCTGACCTGATATGTCCCATCTTGCTCGGACAGCTGCAACTGCCCCGTGGGGGGGATGAGTGTCACAGAACCTCCCTGAGGTGTGGTATCCAGTCTCAATATGTCCTCCCTGGTGAGGTTCCCTCCGGTGGCAACGACCCTTATGAAGAAAGGTCCTGGTCCTTCATCGATATCTATGGTCAG
>JBFYMY010000316.1:0-5783 GCA_041304645.1 Thermoplasmatales archaeon | reverse complement strand
TCGACGGTCAGGTCGAGCTTGACCTGCTGGTCGGCGCCGAAAATTAGCAGGTCCTGGGGCAGTGTGGGAACGGTCACATGACCGGTGTTCTTCACTATCTCGATGTTTACCTCTCCCGCATCTATGCTGGAGCCGAACCCACCGTGGGACCTGTCCGCGTTTATAAGGGCGGCGAACGCCGCCACGACGATCACGACAGCAACTAGCGCAACGAGCTTTTCCTTGTTCCTGAATTCCATGACGACACATCCCTTGATTTATATCTGGCCGCAGCACCCATCCGCAAAACGTCCATATAGGACACCTTGAACAGTCCGCTTTGGCAGAGCTTTGCTATTTACAGGTCTTATAAAAAATCTTTCCCCCTCATTCTCATAATATGCGATTATTAATAGTAAATAAACGAACCGGGTCCTCAGGCGCCCTTAATGATGTCAATGACCTTCCATATTACGATTATACTGAATATGAAGAGGAAGGTGTAGATGAAGAAATTGACCCTGTCCTTGAACGGTTCTGACGTTGCTGCATCCGTGAGCTCCCTGAGCACAAGGATGCCAAGGAGGACCAGTACGAAGAGCACCTCAAGGGAGTCCACGAAGAGCAGACAGACCGAGGTCCACATGACCATCGATATGACCATCCTTGACTCCGGCCCCAATGGCTAATCCCTCCCGAGCTCGTAGGTAACCCCTTCCTTGCTTTCCATAGCCCCTATGACCCTCAGAGGTCTCCTGTGGACCCTGGCCAGGGCGCAGAGCACCGCGGAGCAGCCAACGCAGCCGACCCTTTCATGGAGGTTCGGGTGCTCCTTCCAGGCCTTCGAACAGGCCCCCTTCATCCTGGAATGGACTATGATCACGTCTAGCCCGTCGCCCTTGTTCCTGACAGTTATCCCTTTGTACAGACCGGTCCCCTTGCTGAGCCTCTCCAGGGCCTCCTGGGCCGAGGAGGGCCCATCGTCGGAGAAACGCTTCCCGGTCCTCTCCTCGACCAGGTCCACCAGGCCCTTGCCCGGCGGGACCAATGAGATGCCTATGGACGGTCCCGTGGTCCCCACATTGAAGACGGTCTGGTCGGATATGGTCGGGAGGGCAAAACGGACCTTTTCCATGGGCACATAGACCCTGTCATCCATTAGCCTGCCCCCCGGGGGCATGTAGGTCCCCTTTCCGTCCAGGTTCAAAGCGTCAAGGAACCGGCCAGTATTGGCATCCGAGGTCCTGACGAAGGCGAGAGTGAGCTCCTCGGGAACGGACCTGAACGAGAAGAGGAAGATGGCGAACAGCCCCATGAGGAGGAATGCGAACCCCGCCCTGCTGACCATCTCTGAGGTCTTCATGAGTAGGGAAATTGATATGAGCAGAATGCCCAGGAGCGATGAGAAGATACCCCCTATCCTTGCGAATACGGTCCCGAGCCCCATCGCCGCTTCCATGCCCTCTGCGTAGATAAAAGTGTCGAAACATTTATCCATAATCCTGATGGTTACTCCGGACGGGATGCGCTACAATAGGTTCCTTGCACTGCTTTCCTTCCTTCTCCTTGTGTCCGGGACTGCCATGGCGGTCGAGCACCATGAGGACTTCGATACGGCCAAGGTCGATATGCAGGTCCTGAAAGAATACATCAAGGGCGCCCTTGATGCCATGAACGAATGCCTTGAGCACTGCATGGTGCTCGATGCTGAAGGGGCCCTTGTCTTGTCGGCCGAATACTCCAGCAAGGTCGGTGCGGCAGAGCTGACCCTTGATAGGATACCATCTGAGGTGGATTCATATTCGGCCCTCCAACGCAACCTTACCAGCATGAACAGGATAGAGGTCAATCTGACGGGAACGGTCACGGCCCTATCCAAAGCGGTCCTTGCCTCCGAGGTGATATCGGTGTATGGCGACCCGATCTGGACGGAGGCGGCCATAAGGGAGGACCTGACCATATTGGACACGGCCTTTTCGGACCTTGAGCTAGGCATAACGATGCTAAGGCCATATAGCGCGGCCCTTGTCGGGGACCTTATCCACTTCGAAGGGATGGGTGGGGATGTCGCTGACCAGAGGCTCCTGGCCGAGGAGGTCGGTGGACTGGGGCCGAACATCTCCTCAGGTCTTGATGGCCCATGGGAGCTCCTATCCCGCTTCATGCGCCATCCCATGGCATCGTGGTCGGCAGAAACGGGCCATCTGGCCTCCGAGGAGGCATTGGACCTGGAGCTCGAGCGCTGCGCCGAAATGCTCCTTCGGGTCCTTCCGCTCCTAACGGGCGGTATGAAGGCCCCCGTAGGGTCAGTGACACCACCTCTTGAGGATGCCGCATCCAGTTCGAGCTCGTTCTTTTCGAACCAGACCGTTTTCCTGTACTCCATAGACATTCTCGAGATGAACAGAACTGGCTTGAGCGAGGGCATCCACCATTTCCAGAGGTGCGCGTATGCGATCACAGGCATGGAGAACGACCTCTCTTCGATGAGGGGGGACCTGTCCTCACTATCTGCCTACGACAACGGGTCCGTCGGCGAAGGCCTGGAGGCCCTGGAGGACCTGCTCGAGAGCTACAAGGAGAGGCTCCTTGATGTGGAACTGCTGGATAACAGGTTCGAGGCCATGACGGAGCTTGTGAACAGGACGTTCTGGTCGAACGTCATCGATGTGGACACGGATGATGATGGCGATCTATCCGCCGATGAGGTCATGGCCATCTCCATGGGCAGCGGTCCATCAGAGCTCAGAGAGGCCCTTGAGAGGGAATGGGCATCCCTCAGGTCCGAGCTCAGGTCGCTCCCGGAATGGATAACGGCCGACATCGGGGGCACGATGGTCCTCATCGAGGACCTGGTCCAAGGGGCGGCCCAGTTCACGTCATCGCATTACGACCTTGTAAGGAACATATCCCTCCTTTCGAGCGTTACAAGGTCCGAGGACATGTTCAATGCACTTCAGAGGTGTTTCGGCGACCTTTCGGTCATGGATACGGTCCTTGGGAGCATACCGGACGCATTGAGCTCACTGCGTGATGGGGACATAGCAGCTCCCGGCCTCTATACGGCCCCTCTCCAGCAGATGCTCGAGCTGTACAAGGGATACCTATTGGACATAGCGATGCAGATCAACGAGACATTGCTTTCCATACGTGTCTGGCCGTCCGTGGTCCCGTATGATAGTTCGGTCACATATTCGGTCATGATGATGAACAGGGACGGGACCGGGGCCATAACGCTAGCTAGGGGTCCCGTCGTCGATGTGCACCTGGATGATGTGCATATCGGCCGTCTGACGGTCTATGATGGGATGGCCAATGGCACATTCATGATCGAACGGGACATGGCCCTTGGGGAACATCTCCTCAGCGCGGAATTCGATGATGGGTCTTCGGAGCACCTGAACGATAGCGATGTCCTCACGGTAAGAAGGCTCATGACCTACATATCGCTGAGCGCGGCAAGGACCGTCCTTGACATAGATGAGAACGTAACGGTCAGGGCCAAGGCCATGGATGAGCTCCTCAGACCTTACAAGGGCGATCTGATCTTGGACGGCCGCTCTTACCCCATAGATGGTCATATCGATATCGTCATCGGGTTCAATAGCGTGGGCGAGCACCTGTTGATAGGTTCCATCCCCGTGACGGACCACTTCGACGGGGCGACCGTTCCCATCCTCTTCATTGTGAACATTGGACCGTTATTGACCTTGACAGCCGATAGGACCTCATTGTTCGATGACGAGGTCCTGGGGCTCAATGTGACGGTCACCATAGGGGAAGGTCTGGCAGAACTGTTCCTGGACAGCCTGGAATTGGGACCGGAACTGGGCCTCATGATGAACGGAACCAGGAGGGCCCTTAGCGTCAATGCTTCCGAGCTGGGCCCTGGGAAGCATATCCTTCAGGCAAGATTGGCGACGACCGTCCCCTGGGCAAGGAGCGGCTGGAGCGGACCTGTCCAGGTGGAGGTGCTCGTGAGGGGACATGATGAAGAGCTTCAACCCAATTCCAATGAAACGGTCCCATGGAACGATAAGGTACATGAGACCTTATGGGACCGCCTGTTGCCCGATTGGGGTTTCCTGGATTCCTTACTGGTCAGGATCGTTCTGATATCGCTCCTTGCAATTTCCTTTACGGTCATCATCGTCGTCCTTGTGGTCCGTCTGCGCAGAGGCCGGACCGGGAGCGGGGGGATGAAGCTCCCAAGGCCCTATATCAGCAGGCGCTTGAGGACGGTCGCAGATGGCGAGATGCCTGAGATGACAGGGCCGGTCCAGAGTGGTCCGGACGGGCAAGAGGCCATGGTCCCAGCCGCTTCCTCCAGGATGAGGGAGGACCCCGACAGGAAGGAGCTCATAAGGATGTACCTCGAGCTCATAGACGGCTCCTCCGAGCTCGGGATAAGGCGCTCAATGACCCACAGGGAGGCCGCATCACGGCTCTCCGAGCTCGGATTGGACCGTGACCTCTCAGAGAGGCTCTCTACCAATTTCGAGCGCTCCATCTATGCAAAGGGGGTGCCTGAAAGGTCGGACATCAAGGCTTTCGGCATGGACAAGGGCTCGGCATCGGGCTTCGTAACGTCCCTCAGGGAGAAGCTCCGACCCATCCTTGATCAAGGGAGGGGAACCGGATGATAGAGCAGGTTAAGCTGGCCTACAGGTTCCTCCTCGTCATGGGCCTTGGAGCACTGCTCCTTGTGATGGCGCTCTTCGTCCCCGCCCTCTCCACCAACGCGGACTTCTCCATCTACAACACCGATTGGAACGGATGCTCCTCCCTTGGAAAGACCGTTTACAGTACCGGGACCTTCAAGCCCACCATAGACTTATCGCGCTCCACGGAGGATTTCGTCGTTCACACATCGCTTCCTGACCTTGAGAGGAAGCTCGAACCAAGTGAGAGCGCCCTCATGATCATAGGTCCTGAGAAGACATTCAACAAGGATGAGGCACGTTTCGTCCACCGGTTCCTGATAAGAGGAGGAATGGTCCTTTTAGCCGATGATTTCGGCTCCGGCAACATCCTTCTGTCAAAGCTCAAAGAACTCAATGGAACGACGACATCCATATCCGGTCATAAGATGGTGAGCCTTGCCTTCGAGAAGTCGGGGGACT
Source organism: Thermoplasmatales archaeon (assembly GCA_041304645.1). GTDB lineage: Archaea > Thermoplasmatota > Penumbrarchaeia > Penumbrarchaeales > Penumbrarchaeaceae > JALOTP01. The sequence goes on along the minus strand of JBFYMY010000316.1, from coordinate 681 downwards.
TCTCCGTAGCATCGGATATGGCTGTCCACCCCATAACAGAGGGCGTCTCCATGCTGCTCCTCAATCTACCATCGACCATAGTCCCATCACCGTACGCGAGGGTACTTGTGAATTCGAGCGAGGCGTCATGGTTGGACATGGACGGGGATAACAGGCTCGATCTGGACGAACCCAAAGGTCCCTTCCCCCTCCTGACCATAGAACCTTACGGCAAGGGCGAGCTCATTGTCCTGTCCGATCCGTCCATCATGATTAACGGGATGAAGGGGCAGATGAACGATTCGACCCTGGTAAGGAACATAGTGAGCTACATGACCAGCGGAAGGAAGGTCCTTGTAGTGGACGAGACCCACAGAGGCATGGATAACCCCGTGCAGGTGCTCAACGTCTTTGTCAATGAAATCCCACCCTTGATTAAAGGTGTCATCATCGGATTATCAATTGTCCTCTTCGTGGTAATGGGGAGCTCCATCCCCGCCAGGTTCAGGGAACGTATGGAAAGGCTTTTAAAAAGGCTCCTCGGTGAGGAAACGCTTCGGTCCCTCACCGTGGATGAGATGTTCGAGGATGTCCGGAAAAGGCATCCGGACTGGGACCGGAGGACCCTGGCGAGGATCAGGGCATCCATAGGGGAATGAACATGACAACAAGGTCGAGCGAGCTGTTCACAAGGGTCCGTTC
>JBFYMY010000315.1:0-13485 GCA_041304645.1 Thermoplasmatales archaeon | reverse complement strand
TTCTCAGAGGATGTGGGACCGTTCATGTTCAAACAACCTGAAAATGATATCGATACGATCAGGATCAAGAATATTAGGATCCTTTTTCCTCTCTCTCTCGGAGTGTGGATCATGTTTTTTCCCTCCATCGATCTCTTGTAAAGTAAATCCCTTTTTTTTTACCTCCATATCCATGTCAGTACTGGTCACTTGATTAATGAATGTTCCTATCCCCTAAGGAACTGGTCATCCGTAACTTGGATATCTTTTATATCCCGCCATGGATCATATCGCTTATATCCACCCCATTGTCTTCTCATGCTCCCAAAAAATACAAATAGTCATGCTCTGATTTGTTCGCGTGCCAGACCGGAAGATGGACCGTTCCAGGGTCCCGCCCGATAACGGACCGCCCCGCAGGCGGAGGCCGGAGCTCGTGCTCCTTGCCATTGCCGTCGCACTGCTCCTCATCACCATAGTCCTCTACCTGGCCTTCCCCAGGGGCGGGGGGGATGATACCGATGATGTCAAAGGGCCCTGGAGGGACATGACCAGGTTCAAGTACACCCTGAACGGTCTCAACGATTACACCTACAAGGAGATATCCGGGACCAAGGACCTTACCTTGCTCCCATCCCCCTCCGACGATCTCTACATCCTCATGGGATTGGAGAAGGAGCTCACCACAACGGACCTCACAAGGATCAGGGACTTCCTTGAGTCCGGAGGGAAGGTCATGGTCGTCGATGATGGGACCAAAGCGAACGCCCTTTCGGATCTCCTCCAGGGGTCCTCCGGGGGCAGGGTCCAGCTTACAGGGCACAAATACCTCGTCGATAAAAGGCTCACGGACATGGGGGAGGACAGGGGTTTCCTATACAACCTGAACTTCGTGAAGTGCCTGGTCCACCCGGACATCAACTACCCTCTCGAGATAATCGCTCACAAACCCAACGGGTTCGGACTGCCCGAGGTAGGTTCCGGCATGGTCAAGAGCAAGATGAACCTGACCGTCATAGACCAGAACGGCAACGACGAGATGGACCTTGAGGACACGTTCAGGTCCTACGGGCCGGTCTGCATAGAGGTCAGGATAGGCTCTAGCGGAGGAATCATACAATACTACTCCACCTCCGGTATCTTCACAGATAGCGTGATGGACATCCTGTCAGGTGACCAGAAGAACAATGAGAGGTTCGTCCGGGCGAACCTTGGCCACCTCCTCCCCTCTGGTGGGCATATCTATTACGACCCATCCAAACAGACCCATGACCGTTCCCCCCACAACGAGGTCATTCCGGTGTGATGCCCTATGGACGTCAGGAAGTGCATGGCAGGGCTCGACATCGCGGATGAGCCTGACGCTTCAACGGTCCGCGCCTCCCCGGGCCACAGGGGAAGGAACAGGGCCGTCTTCCTCGACAGGGACGGGGTTCTGAACGAGGAGGAACTGCATCTGCACAGGAAAGAGGACCTGAGGATGGTCAAGGGAGTCCCCGAGGCACTGTCCATCCTCAGGCGGATGGGATATCTCCTTGTGGTTGTCACCAATCAAGGAGGGATAGGCAAGGGCCTGTTCACCGTGGAGGACTTTCTGGAGGTCATGACGGCCATCCGTGAGGAACTGACAGGGGAGAAGCCCTGGGACAGGGCCTATTTCTGCCCATTTGCGGACGATGGGACCGTCCCGCGCTACACGGGATGGCATCAGGACAGGAAGCCCAACCCCGGTATGCTCCTTAGGGCCGCGTATGAGCTTGACATAGACGTTCCATCCTCTATCATGATAGGTGACCATGTCAAGGACGTGCAGGCGGCCCACAGGGCCGGATGCAAAGGCGTCCTGGTGATGACAGGGCACGGGAAGGTGGAGCTTAAAGGGCTCGTAGATGCTGAGGTCCTGCCGGGGGACGAGCGATGGCCTGACCTCATAGCCCAGGACCTGCTGACAGCGTGCAGGGCCATCGATGAGGGTCTCGTATGATCCATCCCAGGGGCGTCATCCTCGACCTTGACGGGACCCTTAGGCGGGGCAGCGAGCCCATCCCGGGCGCCGTGAATGCCGTCAGAAAGCTCCTTTCTTCCGATATAAGGGTCTGCTATCTCACCAACAACTCCACCAGGACGGGAAAGGAGACGTTGGACGAGCTCATGGAGATGGGCTTTCCCGAAGCACCTATGGTCTGTTCGTCCCAAGCGGCATCCCTCCTCCTCAAGGATAGGATAGGGAGCGCACGATGCCTTGTCGTGGGGGAGCAGGGGCTCTTGGAAGAGCTGAGGACCTGCGGGCATCGGCCATCCATGGCCGGCAAGGGTGCCAAAGGACCATTTGATGCCGTGGTGGCCGGCCTTGACAGGTCCTTCGATTACAGGAAGCTCTCCGAAGCCCTGGACGCACTGATGTCCGGAGCCATCTTCATAGCGACGAACGAGGACCCGACTCTCCCTGTCGAAGGCGGCAGGGTCCGACCGGGGGCCGGCGCCATCATCTCGGCCATTGGAAAGGCCTCAGGCATCACCCCTCTGGTGGCGGGGAAGCCCGAACCTTATTCCACCCTGCTGGCGGTCAAAGAGCTGGGATGCATGCCCGAAGATGTCTTGGTGATAGGAGATAGACCCGAGATGGATGCCCTCGCCGGCAAGAGGGCCGGATGCATGACGGCCGTAGTGATGACAGGTGAGAACGACCCTGAGCGGGAACCCGAGGTCCCCCGCTTCGATGATATCGCCTCCCTTGTCGAGGAACTGCTCGATAGAAAGACCTAGACCGCCTCATCCCCTGAGGTATGGGGCAAGAGCATCCATCACGGACCTGCGGACGTTCTCCTCGGTGAAGGGCTCGACGTTCCCGGGTACCTTGACGACAGGCACTCCATGCTTTCGGAGCAGTTCCATGGCCGGGACGACCTTGTCATAGTACTCCTTGAGCCTTGTCCTTATGCGCTCCTCCGTGTCGTCAGAGCGCTGGATCAGGGGAGAACCGCACTTGTCGCAGCTCCTGCCGTCCTTTGAAGGTTTGAACTGGATATGATAGACCTTCCCGCACGCTTTGCAGATCCTCCGGCCCATGGTCCTCTCGATTATGATACTGTCATCGTTCTCGACCTCTACGACCAGGTCCAGGCGGGTCCCCTGCTTCCGGCACAGGTCCAACAGGAAAGAGGCCTGTTCGGGGGTCCTGGGATAACCGTCAAGGACCTGCCCCCTGTAGCTTCCCCTGGAGAAATACTCGGCGAACAGCTCGTTGGTTATGATATCCGGGACGAACAATCCCCTGTTCATGAAGTACTTGGCCTTCAGGCCAAGGACGACCGGCCTCATCTCCTTGGTCCCGGGCAGGGCCTTCCTCAATGCGGCCTCTATGACCTTGTCCGGGACGAACGAGCCCGTTCCCTGGTCGAAGAACACCCCTATGTCATTCTTGAAGCCCGATGAATCGAAAGCTCCCACGAACTCCCTGAAGATGTTCCCCGTAGATAACTGGGTCAATCCCAGTTCTTTCACGAGCACATCTATCCTCGGCTGCTTACCAGCTCCCGACCTGCCGGCCACGACAATATTGTCCGTTCTCTCTGTCATATATCAACATCCTCCCAAAAAAAAAAATATTTTTATGTCTTGCAGGGCCCGTCCTCATCGGCGAACCGGGCGTCCTCGGCGGAGGCAGGGGGTTTGGAGCATTGGGCCATGGGGACCTTCACCATGGGCCTTCCGCAGCATTCCGGAACCTGTATTCCCTTGACCTTGGAAAGTGGTATGACCCTTTCGCAGTCCTCGCAGAGATAGACCTGTTCGTTATCCACAAGGCTCACCTGATGCCCTTGTAAGGTCGGCTCATCTTTAAGGGTTTTCCCCCTATCGTTCAGCCCTGACCCCGTTCCCTCATGGACAGCGCAGCGTCATGAGCAAGCTTCTTGACTGGGTCCAGAAGCGTCTCCCTGGCATGGTTCAATCTGGTCATCTCCTCCATGGCAAGCTCCCTGATCTTGGGCCCCATGTCCTCGACCTTGTCGGGATGGTACTGATGGGCCAGCCTCCTGTAGGCTTCCTTTATCATCTCCGTGGTCGCATCCCTCGGCACCTGGAGTGCCTCATAGCAGTCAATGGTCTCAAGCCTGACGGAGTTCGAAAGGCCCGTAAGGAGCTCTCTCTTCATAGCCGTGTAATCCTCCGGCGAGATGAGCTGCCTGTCCCTGAACATGCGTAGGTCCCTGAGCCTGCTAAGCATCGTTTCGGTCCCTATGGTCCTATCCTCGGTGAGATAGATGAGGTCCTCCAGGTCATCGTCGGATGAATGATCCATCTCCAGTTCGCTCTCCTCCATTACGAACTCCTCTCTCTTACCCTGTTCTCCCTCCCGGGTCTCAGGGGGCGAGGACTGGGCCCTGTAAGGAGCACCTGTCGCACCACCGAAGAAGTAAGCGTCCAGGTTCGTCGTGGGGGATTCGACCTCCGCCTCCCGAACACCAGCGTCATGTTCGGTCTCATCAAGGTGGCGTCCTATATCGGCAAGGTCCACCATCCCCATCGGTGAAAAGACCTTCGTAAGGGTCCCTCCAGCCATCCTACCGACCTCATCGTTGCGGTCGGTCTGGAGGAGCAGGGCACGGGCGAGTCCGGACCTGATGATGTCAGGACCCATGTCCCTCCTTGCCAGCTCATCTACGAGCCTCAAGGCCAGCCTGCATTCTTCATGCTCGCTCGAAAGTATCAAAGAACCCAGAGCTTTCGAGCCGTCGGCATAGACCACCGCTTCCGCATGTCCCCCACGGACGACCTCGAAGAGGCAGTACAGCCCGTACTTCCTGATGAAAGGGTCCTGGTCCTTCAGAAGGGCCACCATATTCCCGATGCCCCCCGACCCATAGATGTCCTCCACCCCGAAGCGGACCAGGAACCAGTATAGGGCCCGGACCGCATAGGCCCTTACGGATATGACAGGGCTATTCCGCTCTGATACGACCGCCGCAAGCACCTGAGCTCTCTGGTCCTCTTTCACGACGCTGCTCTCCAGAAGGTCGCCCAGGAGCTTAAGTGAGCGTGCCGAGACCTCTATGTCCCTGTCCGATGACAGCTTTGCCAGACCTTTGACGTCGAAAGCGACCTTCATCCTTTCAAGGTCACCATTCGTCCTCCCCCTGCTGCCGAGCAATGTCAGGCCAGACATAGGACCCTACGCTCCAACTCCCTGTTTAGGAGCATCATAGCATCTATAATTATATATGGTTCATCCCCGCATGTGCATCCCCCGGGCGCATATCGGTCCCCGCTTCAGGGTCATGACCCCACTAGTGCATTCTAAATATGGAAAAAGTGCTTCCGTGGCGATGCCGGATGATTTCAAGGGCTCCATAATGAACCTGGACCTCAAGGGGAAGCTGCTCTTCTGGACCTTCGGGTTCCTTCTTCCAGTCTTGCTCCTATCACTGACCATACCGCTCATCTTCCTGACGGACCTCTGGCCCATAATGCTCGTACCCGACCTGCTGTCCCTCATCGTATCGCTTTCCCTTTCGGGTACCTTTCTCAGAGGGCATTCCATCAGTTTCAATAAGGATGGTCTGGAATACAAGAGGGGCTGGTACAGCGGTTCGATACCCTACACATCCATAAGATGCGTTTACAGACTGAAGGCCAAAGGTAAGGACACGGTGATGATAGTGTTCACCAAGAGGACTGGCCCGGTTGTCCTGAACAGGAGCTACCTTGTCGGCCAGGTCTTCTCGCCGCAGGACAGGGCCTCCATCTTCAGGAGGCTTTCGGCCTCTGGCAAGAACCGTTTCAGGGTCGAGAACGATGCTTCCCTGTCGCAGATAAGGGCCGAGAAATCATCGCTCGGTTGGAGCTCTGTCTGAGGCGGGCGTTCTGCAGGATGTTCAATCGACGGTGTATATCCTGTTCCTTGAGAGGTGCTCATAGACCATCGCACGCCTCTCCTCGGAGGCGGCATGCACGTTAAGGAGAAGCTCATTCCGCCTCACCATGTCCTTGGCCTTCCTGTAGAACTCTATCCCGGACCCCTTGAACTGGGGGGCACCGGCGATACGGGCGATCTTGTTAACGACCCTCGTATCGTAATCGACAAGCTGCCCCTCCTTGAGGGACCTTATCTCAACAAGGAAGGGCGATACCGTGATGTTCTCGGGCCTGGTATCCGGGTTCCCGCCCTGGGCCTCTATCATACCTTTGAAGGAACCGAGCGCCGTCCCGCTCCTGAGCTTCTCCTTCGCTATCTCGATACCGTCACCGGGCCTGTGGTCAGCTCCGAAGAGCTCCTGCCCCATAAGGTCTATGAGCTTCCCGGTCAGAAGGAGCGAGGCCTCCATGAGGTCCACGGGCGCGTCAGGCCTGTTCATGAGCACCTTGAGGACGTCCCTTGCCTCCAGCGCGGGCCCTATCCCGTTCCCTATGGGCTCATCCCCATAGGTCAACTCGACAGCGGTCCTTAGGCCGAACCTGGCCGCGAGCTTGGTCAGTCTCTGCGATAACTGATTGGCGAGACCAATGGACGAGTACCTGGTCTCCATGCCGATGGGCATGTCAACTATCAGGTACCTGCACCCAAGGGACAGGTTCCTTGCCACCAGCGAGGCTGTGATCACGCTCTCGGGGTCCGTTCCGGATGCTGCCCTCATCGCTCGGAGCTTCTTTTCGGCCGGGGCAAGGTAGAGGTCATCGGAGAGGGCGATGCACCCCTTCCTGGCCTCCACCACCTTACGTATGGAAGGGAGGTCAAGGTCCACTCTTGACATCACCTCCATGGTATCGACGGATGATGATGGGGTCTGAAGCGCCCTCATGTCCAAACACGGCATCTTTACGCCAAGAGATGCCACGATGGCGACGATGATGGGGGTCGTACCGTTGCCAGGGACAGGGAAGGTATCGCCCTTGCCGGCCACCAACCCGCCTCCCCAGTCGTAGGTGTCCCCTGATTCGGAAAGGTACTTGGTCAGGCCGTAGAGCTCGGCCATGGAGAGGTCCGACCTGTAGAACGACCCCAGGAGCTGACCCACCTCAAGGTGGGAAAGGGTATCGTCCAGGATGTCACCGACAACGGACATCATCGACTCACCGGTAAGCTCCATACCACCCATCCGGTCCTTTATGATGCTCAGGGAATCGGGCCTGTCCGCGGCCTTGATGGAAATGAACCCTTCGACCTGGACGCCCAGGTCGTCAGCGGTCTCTTTGGACAACCCCACTTTATCCTGACCGTGGACGAAAGGATGGATGGATGCTATCACCTTCCTACCCATATCGGTAACGCTCGAGATCTCGACCCTGTCCAATGGTGAAAGGTCCATGTCCTTGAGCATCTGCTCGTTCATGAACACTGTCCTGTGGCCTCCGGCGGACAGGTCGAGCCTCTGGCATCTGGCCTGCATCTGAAACCCCGAAAGGGGTATTGCCCTAGACCTTTAATTCAGTTGCTGAGGTCCGGATGCGGTTCGCATACCTTGGCGGCCTGCCAGTCCCTGAAGGCCTTCTCTCCCAGCTCGAAGGCCTTGAAGTTCGCCTCGACCATGTGCTGAGGCACCCTTGCCTTAATTGCAGCAAGGAGGGAGTCCCTGGAAATGGGCAGCTCGTTCGATGCGCTGAGCGTTCCCAGCATGACGACATTGGTCATTATGACAGACCCGGCCTTGATGGCAAGATGGGTCGCATCGACGTCCACCAGGTCCTGGGTCGCTTGTATCCTCTCGACGATCTGGCACACATCAGGGTACTTGGATAGGCCCAGATGGGAGTCCACACCGATGAAGGGTTCGTTGTTGAGTATGACCTTGGCGCCCTTCTTCAGCAGCTTCAGCTGCCTCAATGCCTCCAAGGGCTCGAAGGCGAGCAACATATCCCCCTTCCTCTGGGGGACGAGCACGCCCTTGGCGTCGGGTCCTATCCTCAGATGGGAGACCACCGTTCCCCCCCTCTGGGCAAGACCGTGGACCTCGCCCACCCTGACATCGGTCCCCTCCTTGAGGGCCGCTTCAGCGATTATCCTGGTCGTGAGCACCACACCATTGCCCCCGACACCTGCTAGGACTATGTTCATTTGGGCACCTCCTTCCTGATGGTCATGCCAAGCACACCTTCCTTCTTCCCCGGTATGGATATGGCATTGAACGGACAGGTCTGCATGCACAGGCCGCAACCGTTGCAATGGGAGAGGACCTCCATGTGGGGTTTCGGGTCCTGGCTCCACCCGAATGCCGGGCAGCCTATCTTCTTCATGCACACCTTGCAGCCGGTGCACTTATCGACGTCCACCACCGCCACAGGCATCTTCAACTTCCGCTTCCTGAGGTTCCTCTCCACCACCAGCGCACATGGCGACCTTGATATCAGGACGGAGGGACCGTCGTAATCGACCTCCTCCATCACCGCTGCGACCAGGGCCTTGGTATCGAAGGAATTTATCACCTTCACATGCTCCACTCCAAGGGCCTCGACGACCTTTTTCAGGTTGGTGAAGGGAGCTGGCAATCCCATCAGGTTCTGTCCGCTGCCCGGGTTCACCTGATGCCCCGTCATGGCCGTTATGGAATTGTCGAAGATGAGCACGGTGATGTTGGACCTGTTATGGACAGCGTTCAGCAAGGATGGTATCCCGGCATGGTAGAACGTTCCGTCGCCGATGACGGCAAGTGACGGCTCCGAGGACCCTGAATGGAACACACCTGAGGCCATGGCAATGGATGCTCCCATGCAGATACAGGTGTCCATGCCCTCGAGTGGCTCGTAGGCACCCTGATTGTAGCAGCCCCTGTCGCCCATAACGGACCCGCCCTTGCCCTTCTTCCTAATGGCTTCCTTGATGGCGAAGTAGCTTGCCCTATGGGGGCAGCCGGCGCAGAGGGCTGGGATCCTCGGTTGGATGAGCTTCTCGGCCTCGACATAGGGCTCTGTGAGCTCCTCCCTGAACTTTTTACCGAAGACCTTGCCCAGAGCATCCCCGACTAGGTCCGGGTTCAGCTCCCCGCTCCACGGCAGTATGTTGTCGTCCTTGCCGATGATCCTTGCGGTAAGCCTCCGATGCTGGGCCAACGCCCTGACCTGCATCTCGGTCACGTTGTCCCCTTCCTCCACTATCATGACCTGGTCCAGCTCCCTTATGAAGGACCCGATCAGGTTCTCCGGCAGAGGGAACGTCGTGGCAAGCTTCAGGACCCGGGCGCTGAGGCCCAAGACCTCGACGACCTCTTCGACATAGGGATAGGTCAGACCCGAGGCGATTATTCCAAAGGTGTTGAAGACAGCGCCCTTGGGGAACTGTTTGCCGTTCTGGAAGTCCATGACCTTGTTCCATCGGTTGCCGTCATTTATGAGCTTGGCCCTCTCCATCTTCTCCCTGAGGAGCTTCTGCCTGGGCCTGCTGTAGGTGGATATCATCACGAACCTCTTCTTGTCCTTGACGAACTTACCGTCCCTCTTGGGCTTGGTAAGCTCTCCCAGCTCAACTGGGAAGGAGGAGTGACATATCCTGGGAGTGATCCTGAGGAACACTGGCAGCTCAAGCTGCTCGGACAGCTCGAAGGCGTACTTCGCCATGTCCTTCGCTTCCTGCCCGTCCGCCGGTTCGAGGACGGGTGCCTTGGCAAGCATCCCGTAGAACCGGGTGTCCTCGGCGTTCTGCGATGAGAACTGCTGTGGATCGTCGGCGGTCACTATGACAAGTCCCGCCCTGACACCTGTGACCGTTACCACGGTCAGCGCATCGGCTATGAGATTGACCCCGAGCATCTTCGTGGCCATCATGGCCCTGACGCCCGAGAACGCCGCCCCTGCGGCTACCTCTATAGCGACAGCTTCGTTCACAGAGAACTCGGCCCAGAAGCCGAGGTCGGGAGCGACCTCGCCAAGCGCTTCGACCACGTTGGTCGCCGGCGTTCCGGGATAGGCGGTGACCACCGAGACACCTGCCTCGAGGCAGCCCCTAGCCACCGCTTCGTTCCCTGACATCAGGACCTTCTCTCCAGCCGTTCCAAGTAGTGGACCCTTTCCTTTCATTCTTTTCACATCCGGTTTCATGTTACGTTGGTCTGTCGTTCCGTTCCCTTTATTCCTCAGCTCACCTGCAAAGGCTCATGACCTGACCCGTTGAGATACGGGAGGTCACCTTCGCTTCCTTTTCGCCATCGTTCAATATGATCTCAAGGAGCATCCCATCCCTGGAGGGGCGCTTGACCATCTCTGAGCATTCAATGGACCTGAGGTTGATGCTCATGCCCTTCCCATCCCTCTTCAGGTATGCCTCCTTGGCGGAGAAGAACACTGTCTGGATCATGGTCTGTTCCATTTCCAGGTCCATTGAGGCCTTGGCCATCAGCGCCCGTTCCTGCTCCGTGAAGGCCTCCTCCGTGAAGGAAGGGTCCCTCTGAGCATGGTTCTCTAGGTCAATACCGTGTGGGCTCTTTCCCACAGAGGCCACGGCAGACCCCAGGGAGTGGCTGATGGATAGTTCGACCCTATCCCCCGCAACCAGTCCGTACGGCTTTCCTCCGGGCATGAAGGCTATAGTGACCTCGGAGGGGGATAACGGCCTCCCTTTCTCGGTCGCATAGGTCCAGGAAACGCCCAGCTTTGCGGCGAGAAGACCCCATAGATGCTCCTTACGCCTTTTCTCCGTCATCCTGTCGTTGATGAGGTCCTTGGACTCTGCCTCCGAGAAGTACATCATCATCTCATTTGGTTCGGGGGAAGCGTCGGGGATATCGACCTTGAACACCCTGATCCCCCTGACCATGGACGGCAGTTCGGAGAAGGCAGCGGTATGGTCCTTCTTTATCCGGTCCGCGAAGGGCATTAGCCCTTTGAGCTGGTAATCGGAGTAGGATATCCTCACGTTACCGCTCAGGTCCAGGAGCTCCACATCGAAGGAGAACGTGTTCTCCTTCCTCTCCCTGAACCTCACATTGGCTACGGCCATCTCGGACGGCCCCATCCTTGAGAAGACATCGAGCCTTCCGACCTTCACGGGCAGCGCCATCATCTCGAACCTGTCCAGGACGTAACAGCCAGCTGTCTGGAAGCCAAGCTCCGTCTGCAGGGGCGAGAGCACCAGGTCTGCCGAGGTCCAACCGGTGGAGGGATCGAACTGGTCCCGTTCAGGGACATTGTATATGCCAAGGAGCTCGTCCTCCCGGAGCATCTCTATGGCAGAGGTGACCTGGAACCTGGGCCCGTGGAAGAAGTGCCTGTAGATCTCCGCCTTTTTCACCTGGGCCTTCACAGAGGATGGATGGAGCGGGTGGCCTTCGACCGCCCTGCAGACGTCCGGCACCCTGCCCAGCAGGACAGTCCCTGTGTAATGCTCCACCTCTGCTTCCCTGCCCTTCCGGTCCATTCCGGTCGATCGGACCTTGAGGGAAACGGACCTTACCGGTCCGTCCTTCTCGACCAGCTCCCCCTCCACGAAGACCTCGAGCTGGCCCTCGACGTTGACAGGTTTCTTGAACATCATGTCCCTGATACCTATGACATCCAGCTCCGGTGCGAGCAGCCTTGCTGTTTCGGCAAGGAGCTCCATGCCCATCACACCGGGCATGACCATGGTCCCCATTATGGTGTGGTCCTTGAGGAACCGTTCCTTTGCACCGTCAAGGACCTTTCGGACCACGACCTTGCTCGTGGTGAGCGAGACGACCGAGCCTATGAGAGGGGCGGGCCCTCTCACCTGGACGGCAGGAACGTTCCCGGACAAATGCCTTACCGGGACCCTTGGGGTATGGACCCCCTCCTCCCATTTCAGCTGTCCACCGCTGTCAAGTGGACCCAGGGTTCCGGCGTAGAAGACCTCGCGCTCGGTGCCCGAAGTCATCTCGCCTATGGCGAAACCTATGCCGTCCTCTACAGGGATGAACGCTATCCCACCGAGTTCGAGCAGGGTCTTTATGGAACCCCTGGATGCCATCCCTATCTCCGCCCAGGCGGACCAACCGACGGCCTTTACAAGGCAGTCCGGGTGGTACTTCCTCACGGCGCCCCCTATCTTATCAAGTAGGTCGTTCGCCGCAGAATAGTCCACCTGCCCGGCGTTCCCGAACCTTCCCGATACCGACGTGAAGGTCATGAAGAGCTTCAACGGATGGTCCCTGGTCGCCTTGATGAGGGCGTGGGCACCGTTGACCTTCGTGTCATAGACCTTGTTGAAATCGGAGAGCTCCTTTCCCGCCATCATCTTCGAGATGTCCACGCCCGCGCAGTGGAGCAGGACATCGAACGGTCCTTGCTGCTCCGTTATGGCCTTTATCCTTTCGATGTCCGTGACATCGACCGAATGATAGACCGCCTTGGACCCGCTCCTCTCTATGGACTCGAGCAGTCTGACCACACCTATGGCGCGGTCTATCCTGAGGGATTCCCTCTCGAGCATGACGGGACTGAGCTTCTTCCCGCTCCTGAGGAGCTCCTGTTTGACGTTCTCCTTGTGCTGTTTAAGGTCCGCTTCCGACAACGCGGCAAGCTTTCTGGTATCATCGTTGTAGGGCGTCATGTCCAGGATGTGGAACTCCAGCCTTTGCATCGAGGCGAGCCTCTTCAATATCTCTGCCGTGATCCCGCCGCCGCCGCCGGAGACCAATAGCTTCATGCCCACCTTGAGGTCAAGGACCTTGGGCGAAGGGGGCTCTATTATCCTCAGGACCGGCCTCCATCTCCTTTGACCGTCCCAACCGACCTCGAGGAGCCTTTCGGACGATGATAGCTCCCTTGCGAGCTGGGAAACAGCGGTCTGCGGGTCGGTCCCCTTGGGAAGGTCGAGCACCATGACCCTTGAGGTCGGGTACTCTTTGCCTATCGCTTTGGTGATACCGGCCACACCGCCGTTGATCGGACAGACATCCTGGTCAAGGCCAAGTTTCCCTCCCATCGTCGTCACCGACAGGAAGAAACCGTTCCCCTTCAGCTTCTTGTCCATGGCCTTACCTGAGAAGAAGAGGGATTTCACTGCCTTTTCGTTCAGGCCCTTCCAATCCTCAGGGAAGGGGTCTGTAGGCAACGATAGTGGATACAGGTTTATGATGCCCTCCACATCTTGAAGGACCAGACCCTCCTTCAGGAGCTCCTCCGGTTCCGCCTGGACACCCTCGCATCCCAGCAGCTCAAGGACCGCTCTGGCCCCTTCGTCCCCTCCGCCTATGACAAGGGCCTTCCTCCCTTCAAGGGGAGGCCTTCCTGCGGTCGGGAGCGGGGGCAGCTCGTCCATCTCAAGGACCCAGCGGTTTATCCTGGCCCTGAGCTCCTCTTGTGTATAGACCTTCGCAGGTGCTGCCGGTTCGGGAACAGGTTCAGGCCCAGGGGCCTTGACCTCGGTTTCAGGTGCCATAGCCTTCGATTCGGTCTTTACCATCCTACCTACGAGATAGTCTATGATATGCCTTAAGGTTGGGAAGTCCTTGAGATTGACCGTATCGTCCCGGGGCAAATCGAAAGAGGACCTGGCGCTCGCGAAGAGCTCCACCTGCTTCACCGTGTCTATCCCAAGGTCCGCTTCAAGGTCAAGGTCAA
>JBFYMY010000314.1:0-7860 GCA_041304645.1 Thermoplasmatales archaeon | reverse complement strand
AGCTGGACCATGAAGGATATGTCAAGGTGGAACGGGACATGCGCACGAACGTTCCGGGGGTATTTGCCGCTGGGGACATAACCGGCGGGCTCAAACAGATAGTGGTCGCAGCAGGAGAGGGCGCAGTTGCGGCGACCTCCGCCTTCGAATCGCTCATGGAACCATACTGGCTCACCAAGGGTTGATGGAATTTGCCACATATCAACTTCGGCAGCTACAGGGTCGATGTAGGTAAGCTGGTGTTGTTCATATCCGTCCCAAAAGGCAAAAAGGGTACCGAGACCGTACTCCTGGTCAAACCCCAATCATCCATGGTACAGGGCGCGGAGGGTATGGCACCTCTACCGTCCGTAGGTCCGTTCGAATCAAGGTTGCTTTTGGGGGTGGCGATGTGCGAGAAGGTCCCCGCGGGGACAGCTCCGCGTGATGGGGCCATCCTGGGTTATGGGGTCCTGTTGGACATCATGGATGGCAAAGGTCTAGGATCGGCCAGGAAGATGGGGCTGCCCTGGACCTTACCATGCATGTTCGACGGGTCCACCATGATCTCAGATTTCGCCCCCGCATCGGAGGTCAAGGACCCATCGGCCCTGGAGGTCTATATGGAGATAGACGGCCAGCAGATGGCATCCGTAACGACCGGGGACATGCTGATGGACGTCCAGACCGCCATAGGGGCCGCCTCGAGAACAATGACCCTTTACCCGGGGGATATCGTTGGGATAGAGGTCCTGGGCACGAGGGCGTCCATCAGGTCCGATAGCAGGATGGAGGCCGGTATCTCTTCGGTCTCCATCATCAGAGCTTCCTACAAAGCGGCCCCTTGAGCAAAGCCCACGGTTCCTACCCGACAGAAGATGGTCCGAGGGTGAAGGGAATAGTATTTAATACCCCGTGACCTACCTTTCCAATGCAGACATGTCAATCCTATAATGAAAATGCTTTAAAAATGTTATTAGTAATAAAAGAAAAAAAAATTATAACATTCCTATAATAAATTGGACCAATGCTGATTCGGTAAAATAGATCATTTATCTTAATAATTCTTATGGAAATCCATAAAAAATATTAAATAATGCATGGTATTATACCTTATTTGCCCAGTGGAACACGCGTTCCAACGGTCCATGTGTCCGGATCGGAATGCGTAGTCCCGGCGTCAAAGGGGAAACGGAAGATGGCCCTTCGGGGCTGTCCTCCCGTGAAGCGATATGTTCGGTTGGGGATGCGGGGCCTCGGTCCTGCTTTTTCAACATGGACGGTATCGGACCATTCTGCTGGCCCGATCCATGACACCCCAAGAACGTCTGCCTTCGGGCCGACAGGAAAGGGGCCTCATGGGAAGACCCTCCGGGGTCGGAAAGGGACAGCGGATTCCCGCGCCTTGGCGCGAAGGACAGAGGTTCCGAAGGGTGAGGGTTCCCCCCTACTCCATGCGGACTCCCTCTCCTCTTAGGAGGAGCGGTCGAGACCCTTGGAGGTCCGGGAAGGAAAGGACCTTTCTGGGAAAGGTCCCTTCACAGACCGGTGAAAAAGGGACGGAGAAGAGGTGCGTCCCCGGATGCATCCCTTCGTAAGACCCCCTAGGGGCCCGGTCCCCTTCTTCGGAAGGGTTCTGGACACCCCGAAAAAGGGGAAAGACCCCATCCCTCTCCGGAGGGAAGGGAGATCGCCCCTCTGGAGGCAGACCCCCCCTGACGGATGCGTCCGCTCCGGCGGACAACGACCCGCTGGATGACCGGCCCTGCCGGACATCCTATGGGACCGACGACCTCTGATGGTCCAGATGCATTATCGCTCTGCACCGGTCCCCGGTGCACCCCGCGGACCTCCCAGGTCCGGGTGCCCCGACCATTGGGCCGTTGGGGGAGGCGCTTCGGCATCTCCCCCAATGTCATTTATGGGCATTGTCCATCGTAGCGGCGAGGGGCACCCAGGTTTTTTATACGAATTCATTCTACACCCCGCCGGTGAGATATTGTTCTCCAAAAGGATCACCGAACTGGAACCATCGGCAACCATAGCGCTAGGAAACCTTGTGAAGAAGCTGGAGAGGGATGGCACCAAGATACTCTCCTTCACGCTGGGCGAACCGGATTTCACTACACCGAACCATATCATAGAAGCCGCAAAGACAGCCTTGGACAATGGGGATACGCACTATACGCCCTCTGCGGGCAATATGGACCTGAGACAGGCCGTGGCGGAGAGGGTCAGGTCCCTGAACTCCTTGAAAGCGCAAGCCGAGAACGTCATCATACTGCCCACAAAGCTCGCTATCTACATGGCCGTGCAGGCCCTTGTTGACGATGGAGACGAGGTGATCTTCCCCGACCCGGGCTGGGTCTCCTACGGACCCATGGTCCAGCTTTCGGGCGGGAGGCCTGTTCCCGTTCCGATGGTCAACAGGGACGGATGGAAATGGGAGCTCTCCGACATAGAGGCCGCAATAACGAAGAGGACGAAGGTCCTCCTCGTGAACACCCCTTCTAACCCGACAGGCTCCATTGTTTCCAGGAAAGAGCAGGAGGAACTTGCGAAGCTCGCAAGGGACCATGACCTGATGGTGATAAGCGATGAGATCTACGAGAACCTCATCTATGACGAGCCTCACCATTCCATAGGGTCGCTTCCAGCGGCCGAGGACCGGACAATAACGATCTCGGGCTTTTCCAAGAGCTATGCCATGACCGGCTGGAGGGTGGGTTGGATGATAGCCGACCCTGACACCATCAAGATGGTGAACAAGCTCCAACAGCACACGCTGACCTGCCTACCGGGATTCGTCCAGGCCGGGGCCCTTGCAGGGCTCAAGGGAGGGGACTCATCCATCCTGGAGATGAAACGGGAGTTCAAGGCAAGGAGGGACATGCTGATCCCCATGCTCAATGAGATAGATACCATATCATGCGAGGTCCCCAAGGGCGCCTTCTACGCGTTCTTCCGGATGGACAACGGCAGGAGCTCGCTCGAGAACGCGGAGCTTTTGCTGAAGAACGTCCATGTCGCACTGACACCAGGGTCTGCCTTCGGCAAGGCCGGTGAGGGCTATCTGAGGATGTCGTACGCGGCTTCTAGAGAGGACCTGAAGGCCGGTGTGGCGGCCATAGCCTCCCATGTCAAAGGCTCTCAATAGGGGTCGCTGTCGAACGCCTCGGCGGGGCAAGGTCCCAGGCAGGAGCCGCAGTGGACGCATCTTGTACTGTCCAAAGCGACCTTTCCATCCTCAGCGAGCGACAGTGCGGAGGAGGGGCACATTCCCAGGCATATTCCGCACCCGACGCATCCCGAGTGCCTCTTGAGGACCGATACGAGCTTTCTTTCCAGGTCCTTAATGGCCCTTTCGTCCCTCCCCCGCAGGACTACGGTGCCGTCCTCATAGAGCTCTACGGCAGGTCTTTTCATGGTCCAGTTCGGGGGGATCACATCGTACCCGGGCACCCCTTCCATGGGCTTGATCCCCCCTATCATATTGAGGAGCATGGAAAGCTTTCCTGGGTCCATCCTCATATTGATGACGCCCTCCCTGGAAAGGCCGTCCACGCAGGTTCCCGTCCCTACCACTAGCTCAAGCGGGGGTCTGTCCTCATCGACCCTGGACGGGGCCTTGTCCAAGAGGACCTCCGGCGGCAGCCCCAGCTCCTCCCTCAGCCTCAGCATGTGGGGTGGCATCCTCTTGAACCTGTGGAAACCGTACCTGACCCATTCCACGGGCAGACCCCTCCTGACCCGCTCTGACTCCAGAGCGGCCTCGAACCTGTCCTTGTCCGCGGAGGTACGCTCTATGAGCTCCTGTTCCGATAGGTCGGAGGATGGACAGAGCCAGCAGCCTATCCGCCCGAACCCGTTCTCGTATAGGGGGTTGTACCTGGCATCTTCCCGGAATATGTAGAGCCAAACATCGAGAGCGGTCCAGTCCTGGACGGGCGATGCTGATAGCTGTTTGGGCACCCATGGATTTCGCCAGGTGCTGCCCTTCTGCTCCCTGGTGTCCGATTCGAACCTCCTTTGGCCTATGAACGAAAGGACACCATCCGGGAAGTGTTCCTCTATAAGTGCATTGGTGGGTCCTAGCTTCAGGGTCTTGCAGCACCATCTGAAGTCCCTGCCCGGCGGCCCGAACCTCTTCATGTCCTCGAAGAAATCGGACCTGGGCCTTCCCAGAAGGAGATCCAATCCGAGCTCGGTCATAAGAGATCGGACGTAAGTTGCGGTCTCCGGGAACTCTATTCCAGTATCTACGAAGAGAACCTTGGGCCTTAGACCCGATGCAAGGACAAGGAGGAGCGTAGCCAATGAATCCTTCCCCCCGGAGAAGGAAACCGCTTGCGGCAGCCCCGAGGAGGCCGTTATCCCCTTGATGAACTCCATCGAACGTTCGACCTTAGAGCCGACATAGGGGGCATTGGTCAGGACCACGCGCTTCCATATCTCCTTGTGGGACAGACCCTTGAAGGGGGATGGACCCTGGGAGGCCTTCCTATCCGGGTCTATTACCCATCTGACCTTTATCCCCACTCCTCTGGTCCCTGCAAGCTCCCTTCCCTCCTTCTTCGCTATCCCGGACCCGATGGTCCCCATCTCATCGTCCAGGACAAGGACCTCGTCACCTATTCCTATCCCAGGATGGGCCTCGAGTATCCCCGGGCAGAGAAGGCTCTTGCCTTCGATGACCGCTTTAGCCGCAATGGGATCCGCCCTGACGAAGCCCCTTTCGGGCCTGAACCTAGCCGACCTCAGGGCCGCCAGACCGCCCTCCCTTGGAAGGAGGAAGGTCCCGAGCCTTGAAGGGAAGAAGGCTGCGTTGGCTATCACCCTCCCGTCAACTATGATCTCGTCCATCCTGTCCGGCGAGGGGCTGGGATTGATGAGGTAGGGACCCTCATCAGGGAAAAGGAGAGGGCCTGCGCCACCCCCCCACTGGTCGTCGGCAAGCTTCTTGAACTGGACGATATCGAAGGGGAACGCCGGCCTGACGTCACCTGGCGGGGTATAGGCCACGCTCCTGGCCCGACTACCACATGAGGGACATGGTCCCTTCTGGACCAATGGGACCGAACAGGTATCACACCAATGCAGGTCCATGTTGCCGTGCTTGACCATGGGCATATTATCGACCGTTGATTACGAGGGGCGCTATGGACTTTTTGGTGAGGGACCATCCAGGGTCTCCTGGCGCTGGTCGGAACGGTCCTTCGTATACTCACTGTTGATGGGATCGAACATCGATAGGCCATCGGATACAACGCAACCATCCTCTGGTCCATATACCCTTGAAAGGTGGGGCATCGTGGCCTCGATGTTCCTTCCTTGCCTCTGTATCTCGTAGATGGGGCTGAGTATCTCCAAACCCTCTCCATGGAACATGTTCATCATGTTCTCCATGACCCCGGACCTTACGAAGGACATATTGGATGGGTCACTTATGTACGCTCTAAGCCTGTACTCGACCGCATGGTTCTGGAACTCCCGTAGAAGCACCTTGGGGACCGGGTCTTTCAGGACCCCCGGTGTTGCCAATGCAGCCTTCTTTAAAAGTGACCTTGCCTTCTTCGGATGGATATCGTACCCGAGCGTGACATCGACAAAGACTGCGAATCCCCCCTCCTTTCCAGAGGTCGTGAAGTTCACAATATTGTTCTGGAGGACGTTGTTGTTGGGGACCTCCGTGATCCTCCCCTCCAGGTCCTTGATCCGGGTGAACATGATACCTATCGACTGTACATCTCCTATGAAATTGCCGACCTGTACCCTGTCGTTCACCTCGAAGGGCCTCATGGTCATGAGGACGAGACCCGAGAGGATGTTCCCTATGGACCCGGTGGCCGCGAACGAGAATACCAGTCCGACTATCATCGATATGACCAGGATGAAGGTCTGTCCTATGTCACCGAGCCCGAAGATGGAGAACAGGGTGAAGACGGTGATCAGTCCAATGGCGAAATAGGTGATGCCCATGGTGCCCTTCCGACTGAGGGTGAGCATCTGCACGTTCACTTTGGTCCTTTTCTGTGTAAGCTCCTTGAACAGTATGTCCACGAACTTCTTCAGGAAGAATGCCAATGCAACTATGAGGACGAGGAACACGAGCTTCCCCGCGTTCTTGATGAAGAACGAGGTAAGGGTGCCTATGATCTGTCCGATCAATCCAAGGGAAGTTAGTACCAGGACCAGGATAAGGAGGGCCGAGAGCCCGATCGCAACGAACCTGGTGACCGGTTCGAGGAGCGATATGAGCTGACCGGGAACAAGGGGCAGTCCCTCCTTGCCCTTCTTCGTCCTCACAGAGGTCCAGAACCTCTCTATGAAATGGAACTCGAGCCTGGAAATGAAAAGGACAACGAACACGCCTCCCAAGGGGACGGCGAAATCGGGCAGCCAGCTCCAGATGTACTCCCTGACGAACTTTGAAAAGCCCGATATCTCGTAGATGAGGATCAGGAGGACTATGAGCAGGAATATGCGCTGGACCATCCTTCTGAAGGGCAGGTGGAACTCCTGGAACGCGGTCCCCTTTCCGCGCTTCATGACCCAATTGCCTACCCTTTCGATCATGACGTACAGAACGAGGAGTAAGAGGATGCTCGCAAGGAAGAGGATGATCCTGACCCAGTTATCCTGCAAGAAGGTGCCCACGTCCGCCATCGTTGGGAGAACCAGTTTTGGCTTGACGTCCAGCTTCATCGAGAGCTCTCTGGCCTGGTTCCAACCCATCTCGACCGTCCTGTTCTCCTTCATCTGGCCTTTGTAGATGACCTGGAAGAGGTACTGACCTGGACGGGCTTCAAGGCTGTAGTTTCCCCTCCGGTCCGTCGTCGTGCTGTACTCCCTACCGGAGGTCACCTTGATGAGCTTTACAGTGCAGCCCCTCAATCCGACATCGAACCTGTCCGTTATCCTGCCGTGGATGCTTGTGACAGGGTCGAAACCGGGGTCTATGGCAAAATCCAGGTATCTGCTCTGGCCCTCTTCCAGAACGAACTCGTACTCGTCGACCTGATCGCCTATAGGGTCAAAGACCCTTGCCACGAACGTCCCTGATGTCAGGTTGAAACTGTACCGCCCCTCACTGTCGGTCATGGCCCTCTTGCCCATGAACCTCTCCGCGGTAATGGTCACGGTGTGGTTGTAAAGGCCCTTGCCGGTCGTGACATCATAAACGACCCCCCATACAAGGGCTGTCTCCCTTGGTCCTTCAGCACCTTTTACAGCTGGTATGACCAATGGTAAGAGCAGAAGTAGGAAAATGGTAAGCATTAGATGTCTGTGCTGTGCCATGGTCTTATGCCCCCCAATACGATGGAACCGTGGATGTATTATTAATCTATCTATGAGCTCAGGGCCTTCTTCTGGCCTTCCTCTTCCTCATGATGTAGATGATCATGGCAAGGAACAGGACCTCTGCGATGATGAAAAGAGCTATGATGAGGGGCCAATAAGATGGGCTATCGTCTTTCTTCCCATCATCGTCCGTGTCGTCAGGACCGTCGTCGTCATCATCCAGTAGCCCCTCGGACCTTGCGAACTCCAGGAGGGAGGGTACGACCTTGTCGGTGATGTCCATGCTTGTCCCACCGTACGTCCCGTTCGGAAGATATGCCCTTGCGAAGAGGGACATTTGGGCCCCTTCCAGCTCCTCCAAGATATCCAGGTCGAACAGGGACAGATCGATCCCGCTCATATCGGGGGTCTCGTTCCCGAAGATGCCACCTATGATATCCAGCAGGTCCTCCGGGTCCGTCCCTGCCGGGATACGGGCCCCGAGCCTGAAGGCCCATTTTGACCATGGGTCGTTCTTGGGACCTGTGGGCCTGAGGCTCACACCCGTTCCGAAGAACATCATCTCGATGGGTTCGATCC
>JBFYMY010000313.1:0-17092 GCA_041304645.1 Thermoplasmatales archaeon | reverse complement strand
AAGATGCTATCGAACGAGGACCTTCGCTATACCGGCGCCTTCACCCTTGAAGAGGCGATACAGATCCTCGAGAACAGGATAGGGGACCAGGAAAGCTGATAAAAGCGCCCGTTCGGTCCTTGGGCGACCGTTCCCAATTTATAGGGAGCCTCCCATTCACCATATGGGCTCTTGCTGTCCTATGGGTGGTGCGCGGATGAGGTTCATAGGTCCTTGTGTTATGATCGCAACCCTGCTGCTGTTACAGGTCGCCCTTTCACCGGCCCCATGGCCGGAGGACCTTTCACCGCTCGGCAGCGTCTCAGGGGCCGGGGGAAACGTCCCTCGCTACGTCAACGTCAGCAAGGAGGTGGGCCTCGAAGGGGTCAGAGGTGATTCCTTCGCGTGGGGGGATTACGATGACGACGGCCACCAGGACCTTCTCGTCAAGGGCTCAAGGCTCTTCAGGAGCACTGGCCCCCCGCATTTTCGGTTCCAGGAGGTCACCGAAGAGGTGGGCCTAGTCAATTCCGGGTACAGCGCCTGGGGGGACCTCAACGGGGACGGATATCTGGACATCTTCTCCGCGGGGCATCCGTACAACTTCGGCGACTCGGTCTGGCTCAACAGCGGACCGCCATACTACACCTTCAAGAACGCATCCTATCTGTCGGGTCCCAGCGGGGTTGACGATAGCAGCCCCAGCATTGCGGTATCATTGGGCGACATCGACAGGGACGGGGACCTTGACGCTTACGTCGTCAACTGGAGGGACGATGCCAACATCAAGTACAAGGACGTCCTCTGGATGAACAGGGGGGACGGTAGCTTCGAGGACATCACGGAAGCGGCCGGTATAGTTGACTGGAACCCCCGCAGGGGCGAACCGAACGCCGGTATGGGCGTGAACATGGGCGATTACAACAACGACGGATGGCTCGACATCTATGTCTCCAACTACCTTGTCTCCGCAAATTATCTCTTCGAGAACCAGAGGGACGGCACCTTCAGGGACGTAGGTCTTGAGAAGGGATGCGCCGGGGAGCCGCTCGTAGGTCCCCAGGACACCTATTACGGCCATACGGCCGGGTCCCAATGGTGCGATTACGATAAGGACGGCGACCTAGACCTCTGGTGCTCCAACCTGGCCCACAAGGACCCCTACAGGACCTGGATATGCGACGATTCGGAGCTGTGGCGCAATGACGGTCCCGATACCGATTTCTCCTTTACCAACGTTAGGGACCAGACCGGTATCCCCACTGTCAGGTTCGAGACCGAGGAGCTGTTCTTCGGCATCGCATGGGCCGATCACGATAACGATGGGGACATGGACATGTTCATACCCCAGATAAAGTCATACCTGGACTATGCCTACTCCCTTCTCTTCGAGAACCAGGGGAACGGCACCTTCCTCGATGTCTCCGACGAGGCAGGGTTCCGTGTATGGGATTCGGATGGGGGCTGCTGGTGCGATTTTGATGAGGACGGGGACCTGGACCTGATAACGGAGGGAAAATACCCCTACGAGAACGGGACCTACCAGACGCACCTGTACAGGAACATGGGGACCGAGGGGAACCACTATCTCCAGGTCGACCTTGTCGATGAGAGAGGGGCCCCAGCGATAGGCAGCAGGTTCGAGGTCAGGGACCCGGAGGACGGTCATCTCATAGGCATGTCCGAGGTGGAGGGCGGCACAGCAGGGCATGCCTACGGCCCATCGTTCACCCAGGAGGTCGGCCTTGGAGCGAGGACGGCCCCCGTCGATGTCACTGTGAGATGGAGCACAGGAGAAGTGACCTTCCATTATGATGTTGAGGTGGGTTCCAGGGCCGAGATAAGGAAGGGCCTTCCGGACCTATCGACGGAGCTCAGGGGTCTTCCGAAGACTGTCATCGAGGGAGAGAGGCTCGAGCTGCGGATCGCTGTGGTCAACAGAGGAGGTTCGGATGTGAAGGAGCTGTCCGTCGACCTAACGGACAGGGTGACCAGTGGAGGTGAGACCAAGACAGGGCACTGGGCCAGAACGCTGACCGGGGGCCCTGTCAAGGCCAAGGACGAGCTCGTTTTCATGGTGGACCTTGAAACCAATGGAGCGGTGGGAACCCATTCTCTTGAGGCCGTCGTCCAGCGGTCCGATCCTCCCGACCCCGACGGGGTGGTCATGGGGCAGGCTGCCGTTGAGGTCCGTTCTTCTAACAGACCTCCGCGGATCACCGAAGTGTCACTGTCCCCCGAGACGACCGAGCCAGGAGGACAGGTACGTATCGTCATAGATTCCATAGATGCAGATATGGACGCGCTCTCCTTTGTCTTCGAAAGCGATATCGGGAGCTTCATCGAGGTCGATGAGCTTCGTGGGATAGCGACCTGGAACTGTCCGGGGAGCTTAAAGGTAAAGGGAAAGCTCTCGATACCTATCGTGGTGAAAGTGAACGACGGAAGGGGAGGCTCCGACACCAGGGAGGTTGATATCCTGGTGTACGAGGTCGTTTCCCCTCCCATCATCCTATCGACAGGTGCAAGTACCAGGTACATCCCCTCTGACAGTGATACGGACCTCAAGCTCTGGGCCGTCATAATGGATGACGATGGGCCTTCCGGTATCACCCTGGTCGAGGCCGATCTGTCCGAGCTGGGACTGTCGGATAGGGCAGTGCTCAGGGACGACGGTCTCAAAGGGGACCTGACACCAGGTGACGGGAATCATACCGGGACCTTCACGGTCCGGAAGGGCCTTCTCCCGGGAAAGAGGACAATAAGGGTCACTTGCGAGGACGCCGAAGGGTTCAGGGAAGGGGCTGATATACAGGTAATGATGGTCCAGAACGAGCCTGGACCTGAAGCGGGAGGTCCCGAACGGGCCCTGATGACCGGTCTGATAGTGGTCATCGTCATCGTACTGCTCTTCTGCGCCCTGCTGGTCGGGTTGGTCCTCCGTAGGAGGGCCCGTTGAACTCCTGTTGGCCGGCGAACGTCCTATGTCGTCAAGGGAGGTGTTTTGGATCAAGGAGCGTTCCAAATCGATGGGAACCCTGACCGAGGGTGCCATAATCCTGGTCACCCTGTCATTGCTAGCCTCGGCAGGCTACGGTATCTACGGTCCTACGGGCTCAAGGATGATAGGGACCTATCTATCGGTCGTCCTGCTGGTCCTTGTCCTGCTCATATTGGCATTCAAGGCCGTCAGCCAGCCCCTGATGGCGATGATAGGGGCAAGGAACCTGATAAGGCACAGGGGCGACTCACTGATAGCCATCCTGGGGTTCATGGTCGGGACCTCCATAGTCTGCTCCTCTTTGGCCATAGGGGACACGGTCGACAGCTTCGTCGTATCGCTGATACATGAGAACTATTACATGGTCGATGAGGTGGTATATTCCGTCGAACCCTCCGGCAACTACTCGGTGTTCGGCGGGGACCAGGCGCAAACTGTCGCTCAACGGATCTGGTCGATGGAGGACCGGGAGGACCTGCTGGACGGCCTGTCCTGGGAGCTCGAGCTCATGGTCTCGGTCGTGAATCCTGACGAGGACCTTTTCGAACCCTTGATGACCGTACGGGCATTCTCTCCCGGTACCACAGCTGCTTTCGGAGCGCTCTATTCCGGCGGAAGGGAGCTTGACCCCGAGATAGGTCCCGATGAGATCGTGATCACTGGTTCGGCAGCGGAAAAGCTCGATGCGAAAGCTGGGTCCACGCTCCTAGTAGGTAACGGTTTCGATACCGTACCCCTCACGGTCAGCAGCATCCTTGATGAAAGGGGCAGGGCCCTGATCTTCGGGGGCGAGAACCTCTATGCCTGTTTCGATACCCTCTGGATGCTTTTCCAGCTTCCTCATGCCGCATCCGACAGCGAGGTCGGTCCCGGCGATTGGAGCGGGGGTTCTTACAACGTCCTTTACATATCCAATTCCGGCGGCACCGTAAAGGGCGGTGAGCTCTGTAAAAGGGTCATTCCCCGCATCCAAGGAGCCCTTGAAGGTTTCGAGCACCCGATAGGGTCCGGCAGGGACCTGGGCGTCGTACAGGACAAGGGTTCCGGTGTGGACAGTGCCAAAGAGGGCATATCAACGTTCACCAAACTGTTCGTGACCATAGGCGCTTTCTCCATAGTTGCCGGGATATCGCTCATAGTGAACATTTTCGTCATGCTATCGGAGGAGCGTCGGGAGGAGATGGGCATCTCGAGGGCCATAGGGACGAAGAGGTCCCATCTAAGGGCCGCGTATCTCTTCGAGGGCGTTCTCTATTCGGTCCTCTCATCGTTCACAGGTGTCCTGGTCGGCCTCGCGGCGGCCTACCTGGTGCTGGTGTTCCTTGAAGGCCTTATTGGTTCATTCACCGGTCAGACCATGGATGTCCTGAGGTACTTCACGATCAGGCCAGGGACACTTCTCATATCCTTCGCGGCAGGCTTCTCCATAACACTGGGGACGACCTGGTTCATATCCAACAGGATATCACGGCTGAACATCGTTTCGGCCGTCAGAGGGCTGCCACCGCCACGGGTCCATACAGCACCACAGCTGTTCGTCCAAAGAATAAAAGCCTCTTGCGACAGAAAGGGGAACAACGGTCCCATTTGCGCCGTTTCCTCGGTCCTGGGGGTCATGGTGGACAGGCTTGTCCTCTGGGGGGTCATCTTCATATCTGCAGGGGCAGGTATGATAACATGGGGTCTCGCATACGACAGTCTCTGGCAAGCTCAGGTGGGTCTGTCCCTTGCACTGGTCGGTGCTGGCCTCATGATCAGCCACTGGCTGAAGGACAGGACAGTGTTCTCCCTGGTTTCGGTCATCATAATGCTGCAATGGCTCCTCACACCTCCGTTCTTCAGGGGATTGGGCTCCGACCTTGAGATGTTCCTTATCTCGGGCTTCGTCCTTGTGACCTCCGGTGTGGTTCTGGCCGTATGGAACACCGAGACGCTCGTGAAGGCCATGACAGGACTGTTCAGGGCATTGGGAGCGTCCGCTGCCCCTGTCCGGATGGCCGTATCCTACCCGTTGAAGAAGAGATTCAGGACCGGTTCGACCATGTTCATGTTCGCACTGATAATCTTCACGGTCACCGGGACCTCCGTGGTCGCCTACCTTTTCAACCTCAACATAGAGGACCTGGAAAGGAGCGTGGGGGGGGGCTATGAGGTAATAGGTATATCTCTAAGGGACATACCGGACCTCAAGGGCACGGTGAGGGAGAGGTGGGGCGAGGGGAACCTGACCCGTCTCGACTGGGAGGGGACCACGTCCCTGGCCATAGGGTTCATCAAGCTCAACCTGACCTCCGAACGATGGTCGTACACGGAGAGGTCCCACCTCGTTTGTGCGGTAACGCCCGAGTTCCGCCGATACAACACATACGGGTTCAGTGATGTTGACTGGGACCTTCTGAGGTCGCGAGGTATCAATGGTAGGTCGGACGAGGACGTATGGCGGGCTGTGGACCAGCCGGACCTCGTCATAGTGGACTCCACTCTGGGGGAGAACAGTTTCGGGCCCCCCGGTATCGGACTTAGTGCGGGGACCCCCATAACCATAATACTCCAGAACGGGACCAGATTGGTAAGGACAATAGCGGCCATCACAGACCAGTTCGCAATAAGGGCCGTTTTCATCAACGAGACAACGGCCAGGAGCGATTACAACGTCAGCATGAAGAGGCTGCACATGCTGGATGTGGCCAGGGGAGAGGATACGAACGCAGTATCGGACGATCTGAGAAGGGCTTTGAAGGATTTCGGCCTCTACACCATCGTGATCAAGGATGTGGTCGAGGAGATATTGAGGTTCCAGAACGGTTTCTTCAACCTCTTCAATGCCTATCTATCCCTTGGCCTTGTCATAGGCATCGTCGGCCTTGGGATAGTGACCCTGAGGGCGGTCTACGAGAGAAGGCACGAGATAGGCATGATGAGGGCTGTGGGCTTCAAGAGGCGTGCCGTTATGGTCGTTTTCCTGGGGGAGGCGTCTTACGTCGCCGGGACGGGTGTCATTGTAGGGGCGGTCATGGGCTGTGCGCTTGCTTATATGATATGGAAGGACCAGCTCCAGGCCGACCTCCCGCTCTTCGGCATCCCCTGGGCGACGGTCGTGATGATATCCCTCGGGGCCCTGGCCTTTTCACTTCTTTCGACCTTGCCCCCGTCAAGGTTAGCGTCGAGGATCGCCCCCGCCGAGGCATTGAGATATGAATGAGCATCACTTCATCTGGGCCGCCAGCAGGTTCCTTATGGCCTTTATGTACTTGGCGCAGTCCTCGAGAGAGCCCTGGTCCAGGGCCTCATCAGCCTTGAGGTAGAGCTTCTCGATCCTGAGGAAATCGGGGCCTACAGACGTCTGTTTGTCCATGGTGCCCCTGACCGTCTTCAGGGCCTTTGAAAGGTCAGCATGGAGCTTGCCTATCTTTATGGCGCTCGATATGGCGAGACGGAACTCCCTGATGGCCCCTGAGCTGTCATCTATCTCCATGAGCGTGACACCTTTCCTGTAAAAGGCCCGGGCCTCATCTATCCTGAGGTTCGCAGGAAGCTTATCGAAGAAGCATTCGAGCTTCTTCTTTATCTCATTGGCATCCTTTTCCCTGGTCTTGGCCTTGGGCGAGGTATCGAGCTCGAGGAACTCGTCCATCATACAGGCGTACTGCTGTTCGTTGGTCCGTACCCTCCATCTATCCCCGTCCATTTCTGTGTCATTGGTCCGGTTGGGCGCAGGCTCCTTCAAGGCAGTGGACTCTGTCCTCTTCAGCTGCTCTATCCTCGATCCGGCTATCATCTTGGCAATCCCGGTAATGTCCCTCTCCTCCACTTTGGTGACCCCTGGCTCATCGTCCGATGGTCTGGAGGGCGGAGCCCCGTCCATTGTGCTCTTGACCATGGGGGTGGGGACCCTTTGAGACAGCGTTTCTTGTGTTTTCACATCGGGCTCAGGCACTTTTTGAACGTCCTCCCCTTCCACTGAAGAAGTGGCAATGATACGGATAGTTCCTCCGGGCTGTTCCTCCTTCACGTGTGATATGTCATATGGTATGGGTACCGGGACCTCGATCCTCTCCAAAGGTGATTTTGTCCCAAGGGGTCCAGTGGCAGTTTCGGCTGCCATGATGCTCGGTCCAGTATCATCATTCGGCTGTTCGATCGGGGGCTGGGCATTCGTTCTCTGTTCCCGCCTCTCATCCCCCGCACCCTCCATCAGCTTTCTCTTCTCTGCCATGTCCTGGGCCAATTTTTTTATGCCCCCGAAGGACCTGCCCTTTCCCTTTTCCGGAACGCTGAGGTCGGACCTCTTGGGCCCCCTTCCCCTTACCAGGACCTGCATTGCCTTGTCGTCCTGTTCGGCCTCCTTCTTAAGCTGCCTGACCTGGGGCTTGGAAAGCTGGGCCTCTATACGCTCCCAGGTCCGGAAGAACCTGTTGAAGTCCCCTTTCTCGTAGGAATCCCTGGCATCGTCAATATTCCTTTTAAGTTCAGGGTCGTTCGAAGCCTGGTCGGTAGCACCTACGTTCTCGAGGGTCAATAGTCTCCTCTTGGCCCTCCACCGGTTCTCCAGAGCGATTATGGACTCCCGGACCTGGGAAATGGACACTGACATCTCCTTGACCCTTACCGGGTCTGGCCTGTCATAGAGAATAGAGGTGCGCTCTAGAAGTCCTGCGATGATGGATGATATGGATTCCTTCTCCTTGAGGAACTCATCACCCTCGATCGACCTGAAAACCTCCTTGCTCAGGTCGTCCAGCTCTTCTAGGTCTGTGAGCACGGTCTCTATACCCTGCATATCAATAATGGCCTTGAGGTTGGTCGTGTCCACCATTAGCGCCTCTATCTTGCTTTCGATGCCCTCACGCACACCTCTTCTGACAGAGGTCATCAGTTCCCTTGCCTTGGCCTTGAGCCCCCTTGACCTATCATCGTCCATTTCCGACAGGACCTCCAAGGCCGCAGAGCAGCGTTCCAGCAGAGACCTCTCCAGGACCCTGTCCTTCATGCTCTTAATGGATGCCGATACCCTTTTCAAGACCGAGGGTAGTTCTCTTAGGCCACTTTCCGTGATACCCTTGGAGATTCCGTCGAGCTCTCTCTCCACGGCTCTCGCCTCATCGTCATTTATCGACCCTGAGCCATTTCTGACGACCTCGAACAGGTCGTGCTTGAGTGAATCGACCCTTTTCCTTATTGAATCGATCATCAGGGAATTGAGCTTCTTTATGACCGTATCTGTCCATGTTATGTTCGCCTCAAGGTCCTTGTCCGAACCGACCCTCGAGATATCCTTGGCCAAACTGGAGATGTCGACCTCCAGCTCCCTTGATGTCGTTTCAAGCTCCTTGATGCGGTCCCTTCCCCCATCGAACTGTTCCTTGAGATACCTCTCTTCAATGGGTACGATGGTCCTTTGTGCCTCCAGAGCGGACCTATGTGCATCTTTTGGATCGCCCGACTCCATCATTACCTCTGCCCTGTTCATTGCCGCGATAGCGCCTAGCAGCTCGGATTGGGGCAGACCCATGGCATTGTACCTCTCGATCTTGGCCTTCAGTCCCTTCACCATATCGGACGTCCTTGTGCCCAACTCGGTCCTGACCCTATTGTCCAGTTCCTCTTCGAACTTTGAAGCCTCCTCAAGGATCTCGAAGGATGAGATCTTCTTGACATTTGCCATGAGCCTGCGAAGAACATCCGCTTCGTTCCTCATACTAAGGCCTTGAGAAACGCCCTCCTCTATGAGCTTCCTGCACCTCTCCACCTTGAGGTCTATCTCCCCCGGTAGACGTTCAATATAGAAACCATGGACCTCCGACTGGATCCTGGCAAGGTCCCGGACGGCATCCATCATAGACCCGCTGCGGACCGGGTCATCGATAATGGACTCGACCCCCTTCAGCAATCCATCCCATCCTTTATCCTCCACTTTGAAGGTCCTGAGCCTATCGACCTCACCCTTTGATTCCAGCAGGGTAGCCTTGAGGGGACCGAGATAGTTCTCCCGCAATATCCTATCCACGTTCTCCATGACCTCGCTGGTAAGCACCTCCGCTAGCTTGAAGTTCTCACCTGCCAGGGACCTCTCGATGACCTTTTTCACAGGTTCGACGTTCCTAGCAAGCTCATCATCGAGCCCTAGCTCGTCCATCTGCTTGAGGAGCAGGTCCAATGAAGATATCCGGTCCCTAATGCCATTGACATTGTGCTTGTGCTCGAGATCGATCGCATGCTCCAGCAGATTGTAGGATTCGGTGAAGAACTTTTTGGGAGGCCCCCCCTCCCCCTGCAGAGACCTTACCTTCTTCAATGAACCCTTGAGAGAGGATACGTCCCCTCCCTCCTTCTCCATTATGACGATCTTGTACTGGACCTCTTTGAGGAAGCGCTCACCCTCCTTGGTATAGAATGAAGCTGAGTCCTCCTCGTAGCGTTTCAGGAACTCCATATAGGAGTCCCTGATGGCCAAAGGCCCCTTGCGGAAGAGGTTGCCGAACGATTCGTAGAGGCGTGTGAGCCCGGTGACATCGAACTGGTCACGGGCCTTGTCAATGAGGTCCCGCATCTCCCTCATCTTGGACTCGTAATACCTCTTTCCGTTGACCTGATAGTGCTCTTCGAGCACGGTCTCGAGCTCTTTGTAGAGGAACAATGACCGGTCGTGCTTTCCCTCCTTCTCTAGGGCATCTGCCTCCTCAAGCTTCATCTGGAATGTTTCGGACCCGAGACCGACCTCATCGAACTCCTTGAGCCGCTTCCTGACGGCCTCCCGCAGCTTAGAAGTGCCTTTGGGGTCTGTCGGGCGAACCTCGCTCAGGAAGGGGGAGAGCTCGATGGCTATCTGTTTGGCATCGAAGTACTGGCAGTCCTTTATATAGGTAGAGAGGACCCTCATCCTCTCCTCGAGATGGGCCCTGAATGGATCGCCTTCCCCATATCTCTTCATGAAATCCTCGAATTGGACCATCTGCTCCTTGACGGTCATCCTCTGACTTTCAATGACCCGTACCAGGCCTTCGAGCTCATGCAACATCTCCGGTCCCTGGGACGGGGTCGGTCTGGAATCCAGGTCCTTGATGAACTTGAGGATGTTGTCGTACTCTTTCTTCAGGTCCTCCCTGTAACCGTCCTGGTTCTGGTTCCTGGCCAATTGGCCCTTGAGGGTGGAAAGTATGAACCTGATTATCCCTGACCATGATATGGAGACATCAAGGTCCCGTACCTCCCGGTAGTATTTCATCGCCTGTCCCAATTCCCCTTTCTTGAGGGATATCTCGCCCATTGCCAGGAGCGCTTCGAAATCGTTGGGGTGCTGGTCGAGGATACGGTAGTAAAGATCGGTGGAGGTGTCCAGGTCCCCCATCCTGAGCATCATCTGGGCCATTCCCCGCAGGACCTCTTCGTTGTGGGGATAGAGCTGAAGGCTCTTCTCGAAGACCTTCTTCGCTTCCTCGAGCTCCCCGAGCTGGACAAGGGCCTTTCCGTAGTTCACAAGGGCCCTGTCGTCCTGAGGGACCAGGTCCAAAGCCCTCACGAGCAGCCTGGAGGCGAGTCTAGGATTGCCCGAGGCGATAAGAGGTATCCCTGCATCGATTAGGTTGGTCGGGTCCGAGAGCGGTTGTTCGAGACCTTTCTCGTAGCTGTCTATGGCATCGTCCTCCCTGTGGAGGTCGGAATATACCAGCCCCAGCCTTATCCAGGAGTCACCGAACCTCTCATTGTAGTTCAGGGCGCTGTTCAGGGACCGGAGGGCT
This sequence comes from Thermoplasmatales archaeon, assembly GCA_041304645.1. Lineage (GTDB taxonomy): Archaea > Thermoplasmatota > Penumbrarchaeia > Penumbrarchaeales > Penumbrarchaeaceae > JALOTP01. The sequence goes on along the minus strand of JBFYMY010000313.1, from coordinate 6,373 downwards.
TTCTTGATGTCCCCGAGCTCGTGCTCCAGATGCCCTTTGAGGTACCATAGGAAGTGGTTGGATGGAAGCGTGAAGAGAAGGGTATCCACCTGTTTGAGCTTCGCTTCCAGGTCGTCCGAGAAGTAATCCGGGAAATCCATGGGAGGTGTGGCACCCTTTTCGAGCGCCTGCCAGCAGATATCACAGAAGGGTATGCCCTCCTCCATCTGTTCATTGGTCTCACAGAACGAGCACCTCAATTAGTTCACCGTTCCCGCACATCGGACCGGCCCTGCGTCGGTCCCCAGTATTATCTCAGTTCCAACCCAATCGACATATCCATTGATAATACTTTCATCAACATTCATGGAAACGAGCTTCTATCTGGCCAGTCCCCTCAACGCACCTTAGACAGCTTCTCGAGCAATATTCTCAGCTCATCGGGCGAAATCGTGGTCTGGACCTGGGTCCTTAGGTCCTTTAGGGTGAATCGGCCTTCCTTCACCTCGTTCTCCCCCACGATGAGCAGATGGGTACTCCCGTTCTCCACGGCCGAGGATATAGCCTTCTTGAGGGGCCTGTCCATGGTCTCCATCGAACATGTGATACCTTTGGACCTGATGAGAGCTGCTCCCTCGAATGCTAGGCCCATTGCCGTCCTTCCCATGGGGACCATATAGAAACCGACCTTATCGGACCTGCTGGGACTTAGGTCACCCAGGGATACGATTATCCTATCGAAGCCGAGCCCGAACCCTATCCCCTCCACCTCGGCCCCGAACAGGGAGGAGAGCGAATAGGCACCGCCGCCGCATACCTGCTTCTCTGCGCCCAGGCTCGGTATGTCCGCTTCGAAGACCACACCGTCATAGTAATCGAGGCCCCTTGAGATCGAGGGGTCGAACAGTATCGTTCCCTGCGAGCTTCCAAGGATGGAGAAGAGCATAGTCAGTTCGTCAATGGGTCCTGTGAGGTCGGTCGGGGCCATCTTGCCTATATCTGACAGGACCGATGGGGCCTCCTCCAGAGAATATGTTGTGGTGACAAGTGCGGCCACCTTCGATGGGATGTCGCCTCCCAGATGGGTAAGTCTTGATGCCAATGCAGAAGTGTCCTTCTTATCGATCGCTATCATGAGGTCCCGGTCCTTTTCCGGGTCAAGACCCACCCCTTTGAGGATGGCCCTAAGGACGGCCACATGCCCTATCCTGAACCGAAGTTCCGGGACACCGACCCGCAAGAGGGCACCTATTGCCGCGGATATCACTTCCGCATGGGCCTGAGGGGTCCTCTTCCCAATGTATTCCAAACCCATCTGCCAGAACTCCCTGTACCTACCCTTCTGGGGCCTCTCGTACCTGAAACAGTTGCCGAAGTAGTATATCCGCAAGGGTTTGGCCAAGTTCTTCAAGGTCGATGAGTAGAAACGCATTACCGGGGCCGTGAGCTCGGGGCGCAGGACCATGTCCCGGCCACCTTTGTCCTTGAAGAGGTACATCTGGTCAACGACCTGTGGTCCGGACCTGGAGATGAAGAGCTCAGCGGATTCGAACGTTGGTGTCGAGATCTCCCTGTAACCATAGCTCTCTATGACGGACCTCATCAGGTCCTCGACCCATCTCCGGCGCGCCATTTCCTCTGGCCCGAAGTCCCTTGTCCCCCTCGGTGGTTGGAACTCTACCATCGTCGTAGCTCCCTTGTCCCAGTTGCCAATGGCCGATGATATATGACGTATTATATATAGCTCGGGACCCTCCTGCACATAGACCTCCTCGGAGCGGCAGGGTGTGGACCATAGTGGCTCGCAATGCTTGCATGGGGTGGTAAGGAAGTATTATATACAGCATGTAGAATACTCCCCCTCCCCCAAGGGTTGCAGGGGCAGTGTGGCCTATGCATCCAGAAGGGGAGAAGACGTGCACCCCGCGAACTGAGTTCACGGGGGAAGGAGACAGGTCGAGGCGGTTCGCCCATGAGACCTATGAATCTCGTTCATATGCGTTCCGGACGTCTGTTGAGCCGGTAGTCTTGCGGTTACTATGTCATCTGGTGAATGGCTTGGCTCGGGCGCCGAAGAAGGTCGTACCAAGTTGCGATATGCGGGGGGTAGGCACAAGGAGCCTTTGATCCCCTGATTGCCTAATGGGACTTCCTGACACTTAGGTGCCAATCCCTTACGGGATAGGGAACCCGGGGAATTGAAACATCTTAGTACCCGGAGGAAAAGAAATCAACCGAGATGCCGCCAGTAAAGGCGATCGAAAACGGCAAAGGGCAAACCGAATCCCCGGTCGAAAGGTCGGGGAGATGTGGAGCGGCCCGGTCACATCCTACCTTCAGAACCAGAAGTCAGTTTGGAACACTGCGCCATAGAGGGTGAAAGCCCCGTATGGGCACAGAAGGAGGATGATTTCCGGGGTCCAAGAGTACTGCACGTTGGAACTCGTGCGGGAATGCGGGTGTCAGAAACATCCAACCCTAAATACGTCCCGAGACCGATAGTGTACTAGTAGTGCGAATGAAAGCTGAAAAGTACCCTTGACGGGAGGTGCAAAGAACCTGAAACCAGATGATGACAGGCTGATATGGCGGGAAAGCGAGAAGCGCCGTCATATCGTTCGTGCCGAATAATGAGCCAGGGAGTTCTATTCAACGGCGAGGTTAAGTGGATCATCCACGAAGCCATAGGGAAACCGACCGCCCGCAGCGAAAGCGAGGGGCGGGGTGTGCTCGCCCGGAGTCGTTGGAGGGAAACCCGAAGCCCGTCGATCTATGCCTGGGTAAGATGAAGCCTGAGGAAACTCGGGTGGAGGTCTGAACCGGTGCTGATGTGCAAATCGCTCGGATGACCTGGGTATAGGGGTGAAAGGCCAATCTAGGCGGGAAATAGCTGGTTCCTCCCGAAATATCTCGCAGGATAGCCTCTGCTGAGGCAGTTCGTGCTGTAGAGCACCAAATGAAGACTTAGGGGGAGAAATCTCTCGGTCTTCTACTGAACTCCAAATGTGCGAACGCCGTAGAAGCAGGGAGTGAGGGCCTCTGGGGTAAGCTTGGGGTCCGAAAGGGGAACAACCCGGCCCGATGTTAAGGTCCCAAAGTGTCAATTAAGTGTCACAGACAAAAAGGGTCCGTGGTCTAAGACAACTGGAAGGTGGGCTTAGAAGCAGCCATCCTTCAAAGAGTTCGTAACAGATCACTAGTCGAGATCATGGGCATTGAAAATGGACGGGGCTAAATGACCACCGATACATCGGATCACCGAAAGGTGTTATGGTAGGGAGGTGTCGTGCGTGGGTAGAAGTAGGGCCGTAAGGTCCTGTGGACCGCGTTCGAATAAGAATCCTGGTACAAGTAGTAGCGTAGAACGGTGAGAAACCGTTCCGCCGTAGGGGCTAGGGTTCCTCGACAATGTTCGTCAGTCGAGGGTTAGTCGATCCTAAGGCATACCTTAATCGGGAATGCCGAAAGGGAAACAGGTTAATATTCCTGTACCTAGCGATATTTTGCTCAGGGTTGTCCGGATCGGGATAGGTCGAGCAGGGTTACCACCCTGTTCAAGCGAAGTACGCCTGCGGAGAGTTGCAATGACGAGAAGCAGGCCAAGGCGTGAGTAGGAGGACGTATGGGCCTCTTCGACTGATTCCTGGTCCCACTGAAAGCTTCCCTGAGGTCGTATCGTTAGTCCGTACCGAGATCCGACACAGGTGCCCCTGGATGAGAAGTCCAAGGTGTATTGGTCTAACCGACGCGAGGGAACTCGGCAAAATCGCCCTGTATCTTCGGTATAAGGGGTGCCAGCTCCTGTAAGAGCTGGTCTCAGTGACTAGGGGGCTCCGACTGTTTAATAAAAACACAGGTGACAGCTAGACCGAAAGGTTGTGTATTGTCGCTGAATCCTGCTCAGTGCAGGTATCTGAAACCCGGTCTCAACCGGAAGAAGGACCTGTAAACAGCGGGGGTAACTATGACCCTCTTAAGGTAGCGTAATACCTTGTCGCTTAATTGGCGACTTGCACGAAAGGCCCAACGAGAGCCCCACTGTCCCCGCGTCGGATCCAATGAAAGTGACTAACTGGCGCACAGTCCAGTACCTTCCAAAAGGAAGCGAAGACCCCGTAGAGCTTTACTGCAGCCTGTAGCTGCTGTACGGATTGGGATGTGCAGCGTAGGTAGGAGACGTCGAAGCCTGAACGCTAGTTCAGGTGGAGTCACAATGTGAGACACTACCCTTTTCGATTTGTACGGCTTACCATTTAGGTGGGACACCTATAGGTGGGCAGTTTGGGTGGGGCGCCACGCCCTCAAAAAGATAACAAGGGCGCCCAAAGGTCAGCTCAGGTAGGTCAGAAATCTACCGTGGAGTGTAAGGGCATAAGCTGGCTTGACGTGGATATGCACAATGAGTGTCCACGATGCGAAAGCAGGGCCTAACGAACCAATCACCCTTATTTCTGAGGGGGATTGATATCAGAAAAGTTACCTCGGGGATAACTGAGTTGTCTCCAGCAAGAGTTCACATCGACCTGGAGGCTTGCTACTTCGATGTCGTCTCTTCCTATCCTGGTGGTGCAGCAGCTGCCAAGGGTGGGGTTGTTCGCCCATTAAAAGGGATCGTGAGATGGGTTTACACCGTCGCGAGACAGGTGTGTTGCTATCTTTTGGAAGTGCATGGGTCTCTGAGGGGCAGGTCCCTTTAGTACGAGAGGAACGGAGGATCGCGGCCACTAGTCTACCAGTTGTTCGGTAGAGCACTGCTGGGCAGCCACGCCGTAGAGGATAAAAGCTGAAAGCATCTAAGCTTGAAGCCTCCCCCGAAAAGAGAGACCTTAAGGACGCCGGTAAAAGACCGGTTTGATAGAGTGGGGGTGTACGCACCAAGGTTCGCCGAGGTGTTCAGCCCGCCACCACTAACTGTCCGAACCGCATCCACGACTGCCGGCTCAACCGTTTGACGGCAACGCATGTGAACGAGAACATACTCAAGATCCGGACAGGTGGTTGGACGGTCATAGCAGCGGGGTTCACCCGGTCTCTTTCCGAACCCGGAAGTTAAGCCCGTTCGCGTTCCCTACTGTACTGCATTGCTCGCGCGTGTGGGAACTTGGGATCGCTGTCCACCACCTGTTCACCCATATTTTTTAATTAACATCTGAATGCTTCAAGAAAGCGATAGCGCTGTATCCTTTTTCCATGATAAAGAATATAGTCCTATTATCATCTCCACCCCCCATGGTCCCGGTCGAAGAATGGGGTTCATATCTGATAGATGTCGATGGCATGGTCGCTCTCATCAAAGAGCGAGCATACAGGAGCGTTCTGCTTCAGGTCCCTGATGGTCTCCGTATGAAGGCATCGGAGCTTGCCTTACAGCTGTCACAGGGGTCCGGGGCCGAGGTGATGATAGATGGTGAGAGCTGCTTCGGGGCATGCGACCACGCTGGAGAGACCGCCCCCTTGATAGGGGCCGAAGCGGTCATACAGCTGGGCCATCTTCCCATACCTGCAATGGACATGTCCATGTCCATACCCGTGCACTTGTTCAGGGCGGACATGAGGCAGGACCCGGAACAGATAAGGAAGGGTGTGGAGAAAGCATCGGCCCTGGGGCTTGGGAAGCGGGTCGCCCTCGCATCCACCGTACAGCACATCACTGCGCTCCCGGTCCTGAGGAAGGAGCTCGAGGAGAGGGGTTTCGAGGTGGTCATAGGACCGCCCTCGGGCAGGGAGGCGGAACCGGGCCAGGTCCTGGGCTGCTCCTTCGGGACGCTGAGGACCATAGAGGGTCCTATAGATTCCGTCCTCTTTTTGGGGACCGGTAGGTTTCATCCCCTCGGAATAGTCATGGCGACCGGCAAGCGGACCGTGGCCATAGACCCGACGACAGGCAACTGCGTACTGTTCTCCCCCTCCGAGCTCGAAGCCTTTCTGAGGCGGAGATGGGGGTCCATGCTGAAGGTCAGAGAGGAGGCGGAGAGGGGGGGCAGCATATGCATAATCGTCGGGACCAAGCCAGGTCAGAGGAGGATCCGCTTGGCCGATTCCATCCTATCGATGCTCACAGGGAAGGGGATACATGCCATCAAGGTATCCATGAGCGACATGACGCCCATGAGGATAAGGTCTCTGGGCTTCAAGGCGGCCGTTTCCACGGCCTGCCCGAGGATAGCTCTTGACGACCAAGAGCTCTATCAGGGCGAGGGTGTCACCCTCCTTACACCATTCGAGATGAGAGCGCTCATCGAGGGGAGGGGAGTGGAGGACTACAGGTTCGATGATGAATGGTAGGACCCGTTCTGTTCGGACATTGTGAACCGACGTTCATGGACCATATTCCACAATATGAACCATTCTAAGGGAGGGACAAGGAACGCATATGGAAGATCGGAAGAGCGTC
>JBFYMY010000312.1:0-5841 GCA_041304645.1 Thermoplasmatales archaeon | reverse complement strand
AGGGACAAGAACTATACGATAGTGCTTTCCATAGGACCTGAGGGCCGGAACCGGACCGTTGCATCGCTGGATATGGTGGAGGTCTCCAAAGTAGAAAGACCGGCCCTGGAGGTCCGGGTCAGGAAGGGGGGCACGCTCAGGGTCCCCTGCAACTTCACTGTGAACGATATAGGCCACCACAAGCTTAGGCTGCTCCTTTTCATGGACGGCAGAGAGCACAGGGACCTCCATATCTGGTTGAGGGTTTTCAAGACCGGATATCTGGCGGTCCAGCCCCAGAGCGGCATCAAAGCGTTCCTTGCCGGGGAGGGGGGAGACCCGGCCAGGCTGGGAAGCGGACCGCCGGATGGTGGTCCTATGACGGTGAGCATCGGGCTCACGAACCCCACCGCTGACGACCAGATGGTCAATATCACCCTGCATCTGGAAGGCCCTTACAAGGCCATACCATATCCTGCGTCCGGACCTGTACGGATCTCTCCGGGAAACGGAACCTACCTTGAGGTAAGGCTCAATGCAGGTTCCACCGTTCTGACGCCCGACCTTGACCTTGACCTTGAGAACGGCAGCTGGAACCTTTCGATCGATGTGGAGGTGGGTGGAGGGACGTTGTATCTCTCGCACCCTGTCGTGGTAGGGGGCCACCTATGAAGGTGGAGTTTACGGTCCTTTCAAAGGCGGTCGCTGCAGGGGCCGTCCTCATATTCATCTTCGCATACCTATTCCAGAACGTCCTGGTGGCCGCCGCAGGGTCGGTGGTCCTGCTCTATCTGGCATATAGGAGGCTCGAGTTCATTGCCCAGATGGGGAGGATCGAGCTCAAGGTAGAGAGACGGGTCCTGGAGGGGGTGGTCCATAAGGGCTCCCCCATGACGGTCAGGCTCGAACTATCGGCCCATGAGCCAGTCCAGATCAGGGCAAGGGACCGTGTCCCTGACCATTTCAGACCAGAGGGAGGGGGTCTGGAGATCGAAGGGACCGTAGCTCCGGACAACCCCCTATCGACCATCTATACCACCGTTCCGGAGGACAGGGGCCGCTTCCGCTTCATCGGTTTGGAGGTCCAGATGATCGATCCAAGGGGTCTTTTCACCTGCAGGACCTTCATAGACCCCGGAACGGAGGTCTTCGTCAGGGCATCCAAGAAGGAGATAGCCATGGCTGCCCTGATGTCGAAGAGGAAGAGGTTCGAGGTCACCGGCACCGCCCACAGGAGGCATACCCGGACCCACAGGGCGGACTTCAGGACCGTCAGGGACTACATGGCCGGGGATAGGTTCAGGGACATCGATTGGAAAGCGACCTCCAGATTGACCAAGCTCATGACAAAGGAGTTCGAACAGGAGACGAACCTTCCGACAGTGCTCCTCATGGACGCCACATTGGGCATGAGGGAGCTCACAGGCAAGGTCTCCAAGATAGACCATGCGGTCGCTTTGGGCCTCCAGTTGGCCATGGTCCTTCACTCCTTCAACCATCCCGTTGGCATGATATCGTTCGATGAGACAAGGGTCCTTGACCACCTATCCCCCGGAAAACATGACCTGGAATCGGTCCTCTTATCCCTGTATAAGCTTCCCAATCCGGTCGAGACCGGGGGTTATCCCGGCTCCGGCCAAGGACCGGTCCAGATACCGCCTGACCAAAGTAAGGGCATGCTAGGCGCGGTCGGCCCATTCCTTGTCAAGGGTAGGAGGGCAAGCTACGGAAGGCTCTCGACGACAGGCATCTTCGAAGCGGTCCGATGTCTGGAGCTCGAGGAGGAGAGCGGTATGCTCATTGTGTTCATATCCGACCTCGAGACGAACCATCCCTCCATCCTCAAAGCCATAAAGCTCGCCGTTCATAAGAAGCACAGGGTCATCGTAATATCGCCTTTCTCATGGTCATACCATCTGACGGCCGGGAACCTCTCCACAGAGCGCCTGGAACGGGCATACATGGACCACGCGGCCAAGAAGTCCCTTCTCGGCAGCCTGAAGGCCGCCGGAGTCCGTGTCATGGACATAGACCCAAAGGAAAGGGGCGAAAGGGTGATAGAGAACCTGAGGAGGATGAGCCGGTGATAGGCCAGCTATTGGTGACGCTCGTCCTGGCCATTGTCATGGTACTAGCGGGCATGAACATGCTTGGAGCCCTTCCGCTAATCCTCATCCCCGTTTCGGCACTGGTCCGGTCAAGATGGCTGGGCTTAGCTGGCCTCCTTGGCTTCTTCACCTTGACCCTTGGGTCCGTAAAAGGGGTCGAACTGACCGAACTTCCCAGGTTCGGGGCTCTGACCGCATCCCTTGTGGTCCCGTCGGTCATACTGCTGGAGCTCGTTATCTCGGACCGCACCGTGAGGACCGAGAAGTTCTCCATCTGGCCCATCCTTGTGGTCTCTGGCCTTACAGCGGCACTGATGACATTCCTCATATTCCTTACAAGGGTCAAGGGCATAGGGGTCTATCTGGGTTCTGACCCCACGTTGCAGGTGTTCGTCGTTATGTCCTTGTCCATCCTCCTATCGGGCCCAATATTACTAGGAACCGGGAACATAAGGGCTTCCTGGAGGGAAAAAAGCCCTCCAGAGCATTAGGAATGGGAAGTCCAACAACAAAAACGAATAAGTAAGTGAAGGGTATTGGGGCCTCGCCGCAGTGCTAGCTATCCATCCCTCCTCCGTTGGCTGGATGGTGCCCTGGCACGGATCCTAAGGTGAGTTAAGATGGCTCGTAGGGCAAGGTCCTCTAGGACGAGAAAGGAAGTGTCCGGAAGAACGGTCGAAAAGAACGCACCGACAACGGACAGGACCGCAAACCGACAGGGGTCAGCGTCAGCCATGGACGCTGCCAGGAAGACGCCCGAGGTCAAGAAGGAGCCCACGTTACGGGATTGGTTCAGGGGCAACCGCTCGACCATAATCATACTCCTCGGGATCTTCCTTCTTGCCTTTGCCCTCCGTTCCTACCTCTATTACCAGGTCTCCTTCGACACCTGGCCCCCCCAGATCGTGGGGAACGACCCCTCATATCACCAGCGGGTCATAGAATATGTCCAGGAGGAGAAACAGCATCTGCGCATAGATGACCTTCTGAACTACCCGCTATCCGGCGGAAATCCCAGACCTCCTCTGTTCGACTGGTCCATAGTCCTCTTCGGTTTTCTGCTCGCCCCTCTGTTCGGGATGAACGTTGAGAATTCGACCTGGTATGCCTTCGAATTCGCCCCTGTCATATGGGGTGCTCTATCGGTGTTCCCCGTCTACCTGCTCGGAAAGCATACGTTCGGTAGAAGGGCCGGCCTCATGGCCGCGTTCTTCCTGGCCATTACGGCCTCCCACATAGAGAGGTCCACACTGGGATTCACCGACCACGATTCCATGGTCGTGTTCTTCGTCATCCTGACGTTCTATTTCCTGGCCAGGGCCTTCAAGGTCCAGAAGGACGAGAACTATATAGAGGACTGGAGGCGGCCCCAGAGCTTGGTCCTGGGCTTCAGGTCCTTCCTCGGAGAGAACAAACAGGCTGTTCTATACGCCCTGTTCGCCGGACTGAGCATGACCGCCATCGCCCTCACATGGCAGGGTTTCGCCTATGTTCTTGCCATCATGCTGATATATTATATGGTCCAGCTCCTCATCCAGAGGTTCCGCAACGAGGATTCGCTCGGTACGTTCATGGTAATATTCATCGCAATGGCGACCGTGGTCCTGCTATCTCTCCCCTACTATCATTTCTTCTCGATATCCACCTGGAGCCAGGGTTTCTACATCCTGCTTGCCATGACAGCTCTGGGCGTCTTCATAGTCCCCACCAGGGACATACCGTGGCTCCTGGTCCTTCCGACACTCCTGCTGTTCGGGGGGATATCCTTCCTGCTCCTCAGCTGGAGGTTCCCCGCGACCGCCGACATGCTTTTCACGGGCGGCGGATATTTCATCAAATCCAAGCTGTATTCGACCATCGCGGAGGCCCAGGCCCCTGACATATCCAGGATAGTCTTCATCTACGGGCCAGCCACGTTCTTCATGGCCCTCGGTGGTGTGGTCCTGGCCGTTGTCAGGATCCCCTCCAACCTCAGGAAGGACTACATGGTCATAGTGACCTGGACCCTGGTCGCCATCTTCATGTCCCTCTCCGCCATAAGGTTCAATTTCAACGCCACCCCCGCCTTCGCCCTGCTTGCTGGCTGGGTCCTTATCGAGCTCGTGGTATGGATGAAGGCCGAGGGCCTGTCCATTGCCTATTCCATCATAGCAGTGATCATCATGCTGCTTGGGCTGGGTGTCGTCAAAGAGGGTTGGGGCGGTTTCTTTGCCGAGAACTACATCCTCTTGACGGTGGGGCCTGTCATCCTTGGCTCTATCATATATTTCGCATACATGAAGTACAGGAAGCACAGGGACTACTTCCAGTTCAGGAAGGTGGTGATAGCTGTCCTGGTCGGTTTCGTAGTTATGATGCCCAACGTGTTCCTGGCGGTGGATGCGGCCATACCCATCGAGACCAAGCGAGATTACGACCCGGACCTCAAGTACCTCGGTTCCTTCGGTTCATCCCTCCACAGCGATTACTGGATGGACTCGTACACCTGGCTGTCCCAGCAGGACCTGGTGGACATGGACGGGAACTACATCCGCCCCGAGGACAGACCAGCGTTCATGAGCTGGTGGGACTACGGTTTCGACCAGCTTCTGTTGGGCGAGCACCCGACCGCAGCGGACAACTTCCAGAACGGCTATCAGTTCACAGGTTCCATGATAGCAAGCCAGAACGAGACCGAAGCGATATCGCTGATGACCGCAAGGCTGCTTGAGGGCGATTTCGCTCAGAACGGCGGTAAGTTCTCCAAGGAGGTCTGGAACATACTGGTGGACCATCTTGGCGGTGACAGGAACTCGACGACGAGCGCATACGAGCTGGTCCGCATATACCGCGACCCGTCGAAGTACTCCTCCCTTGTCGAGAAGAACCCCGACCTCTACGGAAGCTATACGGAGATAACCCCCGCCAATGCAAAATATGCGGCGGCAAGGGGTGTCATGGTCAAGCTGGGCAAGGAGGGGAACGTGGACCTCTACCATGACGTGAGGACTGAGACCGGAAAGTCCCTAAGGTACTTCGCAGTGGATTACAGGCTCTTCCCGTTCAGTTCGAGCAACACTGGCATATTCTACGCCCCCATCAAACTGGCGGACAGGGTTACGGAGGATTACCTGGAGAACAAGGTCTATGCCCAGGAGAACACCAGAGGGTCCAATGAGAAACCCGAATGGACCGATTACCCTGACAACCCCATCACCATGGACAAAGCCAGGTCGGAGTCCGAGCGTCTCGGTTACAAGTTCAGGATTACCAAGTACGACATGTTCTACACCGAGGCATTCTACAACTCGCTCTTCTACAGGACCTACATAGGCCAGAGCCCCAAGGACCTTGGCAAGACGAACGACGGCAAATCGGTTCCCGGCATGTTCGGCGATATCCAGAACATCCCGCCGATGCAGGCCTGGAACATGACGCATTTCAAGCTGGTCTACAGGACCATGTACTACTCGGAGGAGGAGGAGGCCAACGCGAGCTTCCCGGACGATTACGTCCCCATGAACTCCGATGCCGCCATTGACATCTACCAGAAGAACGGTGGGGACCTCAAGTCCGGCCTTGGTCAGGGCGTTTTCTACATCAAGTACTACGATGGCCTTCAAGTGAACGGCCGGGTAAGGACGGAAAGGGGTGTGGGCGTTCCTGGCGTCCGAGTTACGATCCTTGATGACCACGGTATCCCGCACGGCAGCATGATCACCGGTCCGAAGGGCGATTACGAACTGATAGCCCCTCCGGGAGAGACCACTCTCGT
>JBFYMY010000311.1:0-4709 GCA_041304645.1 Thermoplasmatales archaeon | reverse complement strand
CACAAGGACCGGGGATACGTTCAAGGAGGAGCCGTTGACCTACTGCATCTTCGTCCCCCTTGTGGGCAAGCTCGGTCACTGAGGGGGTCTGATCATCCGGACCATCTGCCCATGCCCGGGTATGAGGACGTCGGCCTCTTCCAAGGCCGAGGCCCTGGAGCCGAATAGGGCGCTCCGGTCATTGGCGGTCTCGTCGGGGAGTCCCAGGAGCGCTTCGGGTGTGGCCTCCGGCACTGCTCCGTCCTCCCACCAGAACAGATCGCCAGCGATCAAATGGCGCAACCCGCCGGAATCTACAACGAGCGATGCGTGGTCAGGGGTATGGCCTGGTGTCTGGACGATCCTTATTCCGGTGCCGGGAACGGTGCCGTTAAGAGGTGTCTGTCTATCCTCCTCGTAGATGTAGGTCCCGTCCAGGACGACAGCCTCCTTGAAGAGGCTCGCGTTCAGGTAATGGTCAGGATGCCCGTGCGTGATGAAGACCATTCCCACCTCCTCGGGCCAGACAGAAGCCTTGTTCAGCTGGTCATCCAGGGACCCTGAGCATCCCGGGTCCACAACGAGGGTCTTCCTTCCGGACCTGACCACGGTGACGGTCGATGAGGCATACCAGGTGCTTCCGCTCCTCCTTGCATGACCGTTCCTGATCACAAGGACCTCATCCATGACAGATGGATGTGAACCGGTCCGATTATTATCTTTCCATCCATTTCTCCAGGATGGAAAATGGACCTGGAGCGGTCCGCTCAGTCCATTGTCGGCCTTGCCGAGCAGGAGCCGTTGACCACATCCACCCGGATAAGGGTCCGGACCTTAAAGCCCAGGTCCCTATGGAGCACATCCCTGTCGCCGGAATACTTGTCGAAGAGCACCACGGCAAGGAGGACCTCCCAGCCAGCCTCCCTTGCGCCCTGACCCAATGCCCGCAGGGTCCCTCCAGTCGATAGGACGTCGTCTATGATCACCAGTCGTCCGCCGGTCCCCGGCAGGTTGAACGACAGCCGGCCTGTGGAATAACCGGTCCTCTGGTCGACGGTCACCTCACCCCTCATGCCGTAGGTCCTCTTCCGGACTATGGAGAGCGGCCTGCCTACGGTGCTCATTAAGGCCAAGGCCAGGGGTATGCCCATGGCCTCCGCAGTGAGCAGAAGGTAGTAATCCTTTGCCGGCGGGAGGAGCCGCGCCATGCATTCCGATGCATCATGCAGCAGGTCGGGGTCCAATGACGGTATGCCGTCTGTCAACGGATGTATGAAGTACTGATAGCCGCCCCTGTCCATGACCGGAGATGCCCTTACGGAGGCCATCAACCTGGACAATGCCCCATTTGTCCCAAGGTCCTCATCTCCCATCGAGCTCACCCCCGATAAGGTCCCGCGCCATCATAGATGCCTCTTTCTTAACTGCGGCCTCGTTCATAACCTTGCCATCGTCCATGACGACCTTTCCGGCGATGATCGAATACCTGACGGTATCGCCCGAAGCCGAATGGACCACGTTGGAGACCAGATCGTTTCCCGGGACCATGGAACAATGGTCAAGGTCAAGGAGTATGAGGTCCGCAAGGGCCCCCTCCCTCAATACGCCTCCGTCGAGACCCAGGGCCCTGTAGCCGTTCACCGTCGCCATGTTCAGGACCTCCTGAGCGATGATGGACCCTGCACCGAATCCGTGCCGGCAGAGGTGCGAGGCCGCTCTCATGGCCTGGAACATGTCCAGGGAATCGTTCGAGGCTGCGCTATCGGTACCCAGGCAACAGTTCGTCCCAGCTGCGCTGAGGGCGGGGTAGGGCAGCTGTCCTCCCACCGAGAGCTTCATATTGGAGGAAGGTTGATGCGATACCGAGGCACCGGACCGAGAGAGCAGGGCGATGTCATCCTCAGAGATGTGGACGCAGTGGGCCGCCACCGTTCTTGGACCTAGAAGACCGAGCTCCGCAAGGAGCGCGGGGGGCGACCTCCCCCATCGTCTCATGCACGCTTCCACCTCCTCCGCGGTCTCGGAGAGGTGCACATGCAGCGGGCATATCCTCCTCCGCGCCTCCTCAGCGCACCATATGAGCCCTTCCTTCGAAACGGTATATATCGAATGAGGGGCAATGGCCACTGTTATCCTTGGGTCGCCCAGTTCCTCTATAGCTTTGCAGCTTGCCAGGGTCCTTTCTATGGTCTGTTCCCTTCTCTCTTCATCGTTCTGGTCCATGAAGCCCTCGCCCAGGACCGCACGGAGGCCCGCACCCGCGACCGTCCCAGCGAGCATCCCTTCCCTGAAGTACATATCGTTGAAAAGGGTAGTCCCGGTCCGTACCATCTCCAGGCAGCCAAGGGCCATTCCCGCCCGAAGGTGCCTATCGGACATCCTTGCTTCTAGTGGCCATATCAATTCATCGAGCCATCTCCCCAGCTCCATGCCCTCGCCGACCCCTCTCAGAAGGGACATTGCGGCATGTGTGTGCGCATTGCAGAGCCCCGGCATGACCAGCAGGCGCTCGGCATCGAGCTCCCGGTCCGCTCCTCCATGTCCCTTGCTCGCTTCGGTCATGCCCGCTATCTTGTCACCTTCGATCCAGATGGTACGTCTCTTTCCGTCCAGGCATTTCGCGTTCTTGATGAGAAGGTCCGTCATCCATGCGCCCCCACATCACCTATCGAGGGACCGTCGGACAGGTCAAGGAGGACCCTCAACACATCGTCCCACGACCTCCTGGCGCTCTCGAGTATGTCCCTGAAGTCGAGCCCGTTCCCCTTGACGCCATGAGCGTGATTGTCAACGGTCAGGAGGGCTGCGTACGGTTTGCCTATCTCCATGGAGAGGACCGCCTCGGACGCCATGTTCATGCCGACATAATCCCCCCACTGCGATAGAAGCCTGACCTCGGCCCTGGTCTCAAGTCTCGGCCCCCTGGTCTGGACATAGGTCCCTCCTTCAATGACATCGAGGCCGGCCTTCCTGCATGAGGCAAGGAGCCTTTCTGAGAGGTCCCTGTCCATGACCGGGGTGATGTGCCTGATCCCCGAAACTATGAAGGTCGCCCCGCCGAAGAGGTCAATGAGATCGTCTGGGACAGCCCAGCAGGGAACGGGGGCCTCCGTTCTCAGAGCTCCGCAGGAGCAAACGCTCAAGATTGCATCGACCCCCGATAGCTCGAGGGCCCTGACGTTGGCAAGGTGTTCCACCTTGTGCGGTGGTATCGATGGTGGGACCCCATGTCTTGCGATGACAAGTACGGTCCCCGATTTCCCCGAAAGTTCCCATATCCCGCTAGATGGCGTCCCGAAATCGTTCGGGACGGGGGGGCCGAAATATGGAGATGAGAGCGGCAGGACGGAACCAGCTAGGACCCCGAGCCTCATGGGGGTCCATATCCTTCGACAAACATCAAGGTTTTCATGTGTCCACGGGGACCACAATGTTCTCGGAGGAGAAGAACCTGGCCGATTTATCGTCCCTCTGATATGATATGGCGCCTGCCCTGATGAGGTTCTTCACATGGTAATTGACGACCTGTCTTGACACACCTATGTTCCTGCCTATCTGCTCCATTGTTATCCCAGGGTTATCAAGGATGATGTTGAATATCTCTTCCTGCTTTGAGATGTTCTTCTTCAGCTTGCTGATGTTGACATTGGCCGGGTAGTACCTCTTGTAGATGCCGTCGTACATCGATTTTATGAGCCCGTTCTGCTCGAGGACCCTAAGATGGTAGGCAAGGGTCCCGTTGTTGAGGTCCAGGTTCCTCTTGATGGAGGAATAGTGGTCCCCCGGGTTTGCAATGATATATCCCCGGATGAGACCCCTTACCTCATGATTGAGGATGTCCTTCTTGCTGAGCTTCGAATATGCGCTCATCACTGCGGTCAGGATGGTCACGAAGCCCACTTCCGTGAGGAGTATCGCGATTATGAGCATGCCCAGCAATCCGGCCGTCGCCCCGAACATCAGATAAAGGAGCCCATAACCGCCATTGGGGTCCTCTGGAGCGATATAGAACGGGGGTTCTATGCTGCCAGTGTCATCGTCATCAGGTGCATCATCGTCGAGGTCCTCTGACGGCAGCTCTATAATCTCAGGCGGCAGGAGCTTGATGAAGATGGTCGCCGAATCCTCGGTCCCGTCGTTGGCCCTGACGAAGACAAAGCCCCCCTCCGGTGGTAGGTCTGTGAAATCAACGACGAACGTCCAGACATTGAAGCCCCATGCATCCTTCCACTGTCCGTCCGCGACCATGTACTGGACCAGACCTCCAGTGTCGTCCGGGTCCTCAACATGACCCGTGACCATCCATCCCTTTCCCGCTAGGTCCCTCTTGGAATCTACGACCACGATCGGAAGGTCGTTCACGGGCCTGATGTGGACAGGGAGCTCTTCGGTCACGGTCCGACCTCGCGACCACATCTCTATCCAGACCATGTGCTGGCCGTTCAGTTCCCTGGTCGGCTGCACGAAGAGGCAGGGGTTCGTTGGGTCCTCGCCTATGTAGGAAATGAGCCGTGCATCTGAGCTGGTCGCCCTGAAGGTGCAGTCGATCAGATCATCGTCTGGGTCATGGAAGAGCGAACCGAGAGCGACCTTGGTCGGGAGAGATTGGTCTTCCGAAATCTCAAGGGGTCCAGGTAAACCGAACCTATACGGGGGGGAGTCCACATCTAGGATGTCTGCAGTGAGAACGACCGAGGTGTATTGACCGGGAGGCATCCTGCCGTAGTCAG
>JBFYMY010000310.1:0-9049 GCA_041304645.1 Thermoplasmatales archaeon | reverse complement strand
TCGAGATCGATGATTACGACCGGTCAAGGGACCTGGTCATAGACCCTGAGATAACATATTCCGCTCAGATAGGTGGCACTTCCTCAGAGTACGGCGTTGATATGGTCGTCGATGAGTCCGGCTATATCTATGTGCTCGGTCGTACAGAGTCCAACGATTTCCCAGTGACGGCTGGGTCGTACAGCCAGTCCCTTGGAGGCAGCAACGATCTGTTCATTATCAAGCTAGACCCAACGGGTTCCGACATCCTCTCGGCCACATATTGGGGTGGCACTGGTGGTGAGGATTACGAAAGGTGCGGCATCGCTATAGGTATCGATGGGAACATGATCATAGCAGGGGACACCAGGTCCTCCGACCTGCCCACTACGTCAGGGACATACATGCCCACATACAGCGGGTCCGGTGACATGTACGTCGCCTGCCTTGACCCGGACCTTAAGACGCTGGTCTTCTCCACTTTCCTCGGAGCGCACGAAACGGAATATTTCGGCTCCCTGACCGTGGCAGAGGACGGGACCATCTACGTAACCGGAGGGACCGAATCCACGGATTACCCGACCACGAGCAATGCGTATGATACTGTGAAGGGGGAGAGCTCTTCCGGGTCCGAGGATTGGGTGGTTTCGAGATTGGACAAGGACGGCAAATATCTTCTTAACTCGACCTACATAGGCGGGGATGGTGATGAGAGAGGTCTTTCGATCCGCATAGACCAGGAAGGGAGCATCTATGTTGGTGGTTGGACAGAAGCAACGGACTTCCCCACCACCGTCGATGCATATGACAGGACCCACAACGGACAGAAGGATTGTGCCGTTTGCATCCTCGATCCGGACCTGAAGGGGCTGAAGTACTCGACCTTCTTCGGCGGGACCGAAGCTGAAGGGGGAGATGATAAAGGGATGGGAATGGAGGTAAGCAGTTCGGGAATCATCTATATCGGGGGGCATACTATGTCCACAGACCTTCCCACCGGTGCTGGTTCATATCAGCAGAGTAAGGCCTTGGGAGCATCAAGCGATTCATTCGCTGCGGCCATTCAAGGCAGCTCGTTGCTCTATTCGACCTATCTGGGAGGGAGCGAGAGCGAGTTCACGCTCGGTTTGGCCCTGGACTATCAGGAGAACGTCATAATCACCGGTGCAACGGCCTCCTCGGATCATCCGCTCACCCTGGACGCTCAGGACAGTTCGTTCAATGGTGGGAGCTTCGCAGGGGATTGCGTATTCTCGATACTCTCCCCGGACCTGGGTTCGCTCTATTATTCCACGTTCTACGGAGGGACCTCGGACGATATGCTCTACAAGGTCATCAGCACCACATACGGCTCGCTGTACTTCTGCGGTGCAACCGGCTCGTCAGATATCCCTGTCAGCCATGACCACGGTGCCCCGTTGAACGCTAACGGGAACGCCCTGGTCCTGATGAGCGGAGGTTTCAGCTCCAGGGACCCGCTCGAGGTCTATACCCTGGGTCTATATTCCGATGCGGATTTCAACATGGTCACCTCCCTCAGGGACAGAGGAGAGCCGGTCTATATCCAGATAACAGGATTGGATTCCAACTCCACCACCAGGGACGGGACCAAGGTCAACCTCACCTTCGGTAAAGGGAGCTACCAGAACGTATCCGTATGGCTCAGGGAGACCGATGTCAGCACGGGGATATATCGGGGTTTCTTCAAGATACCAGCTATTACGGAGTTCTACGAGAACATCACGGTATATTCCTCTGTGGACAGTTCGAAGAGGAAGGTGTTCACGGTCGATACTCCCGTTAGATTGAACTCCGCCCCCCTCTCGATAGATCTTATCGAGCACGAGGGTTTCCATCTCCTGTTCCAGAACCTTGGTTGGTATTCGAGCCCTACATGGTCGTTCTGGACGGATGCAGACTGGATAGATTTCGACCTGCAATCCTTGAATGTGAGCGGGCTACCGACCAACCCTGACGTGGGAAGGTTCACAATAACGCTGAACGTATCCGATGGTATGGGGCACCTGGACGAGAGGACCATCAAGGTCGAGGTCGATAACATCCCGCCGGTTATGTCCGGTGATGATATCCTTACCGTTATCCAGGACCAGGAGTACATCTCGGACCATTCTAGTGATGAGGACGGAGAGGAAGGGATCTACTGGACCTATTCCTCGGACGCCAGATGGTTGAGCCTTGATCCATACAACGGTACTCTAAAGGGGACCCCGGGTCAGGCCGAAGTGGGCATCTGGAGGGTGCAGCTCATAGTGAGGGACGGGAACGGTGGATCCGATTCAAGGGTAATGGACATCAGCGTAATTGATAAGAACGACCGGCCTGTGATGGTCACGGACGATGTCACAAAGGTGGACCAGGGTGCCCCCTTCAAACGGGATTACGAGGTCGAGGATATCGACCCGGGCGATGTACATACTTGGTCTTTGACGACAGATGCCGCATGGCTTAAGATGGATGGTAGCAAAGGTGTGCTCTCTGGGACGCCAGGCCCCAATGATGTTGGGAACTGGACAGTGAACATCAATGTTACGGACAGCGGCGGCCTATCCGATGATAGGGAGTTCGTCCTGGAGGTTGTGAACATCAATGACAGACCGTTCTTCGTCGATATCCCGCAGGATACTAGCATAATGTCCGGTTCGATGTTCAGGTTCGATGTGAACGCATCGGACCCGGACACTGGGACCGACCTGGAGTACACTGTAAAGACCACTCCAAGGACTGATATGAGGATAGATGATAGCACGGGAGCTTTGGAATGGGAAGCGACGCTGAACGTCTTCGAGACGACCCCTTACATCCTGTACGTGGAGGTCTCGGTATCGGACGGAGAGCTGAGCATGACCCATGAGTTCGAGCTGACGATAATCAAGACCGGACCGCCCACATCGACCCTCATCACACCCGAGAACCGGAGGAGGGTCAGCGCAAAGGGACTGGAACTGGTTTGGGGGGGTACAGACCCCGAAGGGGACCAGATCACATATGACCTCTATGTGGGTGATAACCAAGGTTCGGTCCAGCTTAAGAAGGTCGAGACCCGTTATATCGCAGATTACCCCGGGACCGCCATAGAGGTAGCGGGGCTAGCCACGGGTAAGACCTATTTCTGGACGGTGATACCGTTCGATGGGGCTAGTTACGGGCAGTGCCAGAACAACATATTCTCCCTTATCGTTAACTCACCTCCTGTAGTTGATACCGTTGGTGTGAAGAAGGTTGAGGTGGGGCAGAAGTTCGAGCTTCTTATCTCCGTTACAGACCAAGATGAGGCCGATAGGACAGGACTGAGGTTCAAGCTTGATGGGTCACCTGAAGGAATGACAATTGGGGTGGACACGGGCTATATCGAATGGAAGCCGGCCGATGATCAGGTCATGCTGCACAGGGTCGTGGTGAACATCTCGGATGGCATCGATCAGACGACGTTGTCTTTCATAGTCGAGGTCGTCGAAGCAAAGACCACCTCCGGGAGCACCTTGTTGTTCATAGTCATCCCCATCGTTCTGGTCCTGGTCCTTCTCGCCGTTGGAGCAGGGATATTCCTTTGGGTCAGGTCAAGGAAGAAGGATGAGAGCGAGGAAGAAACGGTCATTGGCACCATCCGCGAGGACGAGGACCTCAAAGTGGGTCCAGCGGCAAAGACCGATGTGGCCATAAGCGTGACCGAAGCCCATGCTAGCCTGGGCAAGGGGTCAAAGAAGGTCTCCTATGAGGACCTCTACGGAATGCCGGCCCCTCAGAAGGAGGATGGGATGACCACAAAGGAGCTCCGGGACTACATATCTTCACAGATAGATGAGCTTAAGGGATCAGAGGAATGAGATCCACCATGACTCACCGGATCATAGTGACAGGTCATGGACCCTTTCCACTGAGGATGTCCTACCATCTGCGGTTCCCTGCGAACCTATCCTCACCTCTCCGGGGATAGTCCCTTCTGCCGTAAGGTCCTCTGAGCGGCAGTTCCTCTGCCTCTTCCTTCCTCTCCTCGAAGAAGAAGACCCATATCAAAGCGGCTATGGAAGCACCTATCAGTGGGGCGATGATGAACAACGGCAGCTGTTCCAGTGGGGTGTTGCCGACGAAGAAGGCAGGACCAATGGACCTTGCCGGGTTCACGGAGGTCCCCGTTATCGGGATGCCGACGATGTGTATCATTGTGAGCGCAAGGCCAATGGCGAGCCCTGCGAACCCCTTGGGCGCCTTCTCATGGGTCGCACCGAATATGACCAGGAGGAATATGGCCGTGAATACGACCTCGAACAGCAGGGCAGCGGCCCAGTTGTATCCCCAGAGGGTCACTCCCTCAATGGCTTTCGTATCGCCGTACTGGTTGGCCCCTAGCCCGTCGGCCGAAAGGGAATAGTCGTGGTGTCCTGAGGCGATGGCATAGAGGACCCCTGCCGCAAATATCGCCCCGAAAACCTGGACCACAACGTAGAACAAAGCGTCCAGTGGTTTGATCTTCTTGGCTATCAACATGGCCAGTGTTATGGCCGGATTTATATGGCAGCCCGAGATGGGTCCTATGGCATAGACCATCGCAAGAACGGCTATGCCGAAAGCGAAGGATATCCCGAGGAATCCTATCTGGGCCCCGGCAATGACGGCGCTGCCGCAGCCCACAAGGACCAGAACGAACGTGCCTATGAACTCAGCTGCATACTTCTTGTAAGAAGGTATCTCGACAACCTCTTCCTCGACCTTTTCCATCCTTTGCATGTTTTGCCCCCGGGATAGTAACAGTTATCATATATTAATATGAAACGAGCTCATTTAAAAAGTTGGTTCCGTGACCGCTGAGGAATGACCCCTTTTTCTCCGGCCCAATCATCATGATTAAATATCCGGCATGGCGATATCGAACCTGCAGGGGGTCCATGAGATGATGAAGAGATGGCTGGCAATAATCGCGGTCCTTGTAATGTCGTTGAATGCCGTTCTACTACTTGCAGTAGACAGTTCCGAGGGTGCGGTCCCGACGGCGCCGTCAAGAGCGCCACCGGACGATTATCTATCATTCAGCGTTATAGACCTCACCAGCGAGGTCTATCCGACGCGCGTTGAGGATTTCTTCATCTACGTAGAGTCCAGGTACAATGGTGAGGACTACGATGATACCGAGATACCTCCTATGAACTCGACAGAGATATCCGCATTGAAGTTCTCCTTTGGAGGCGTATATGATTCAGACATGCAGCTGGTGGATCCCTCACCGATCGAATGGGTCCGAGGTTCCATCTTCGATAATTACGGCAGCGGGTTCACGCTCGGTACCTATGGCTGGGGGCTGTATGTCTATTCGGATGACAGCAGCACATACATGTCCTTCAGAGTAAGAAAGGACGGCATTGCCCCTGGGAAGTACGTTCTGATGGTCAGACAGGACCTCAAGACCATCACTGGCTGGGACGGCATTGACCAGTATCAGTTCAAGTACACGACCGAGTACGAGAAGATACACTTCGAGGTCAAGAGCTGTCTGTCACCCACCGATGACCAGGTCACACCATTGGCGGTCTGGGACGAAGAATTGTCCTATGGTGTTCTTTATTCGGGGTCGGTCTCACGGAGGGTCGGGGTGAGGTACCTTTACAGCTACTACGGTACTGTCACGGAGATACGAGCGACCATGCAGATGTCCGTAGCGGGGTTCCATATCGATGAGGCAATATCATTCTTACCAGACCTAAGCACCAAGGACTACATCTTATGGAGATTGACCGTTGCTCCCAATGTCGCTCCAGGCCCGTACCCTCTGACCTTAAGCTTCACTTACAAGTTCAACGGGATAATGGTAAATGAGACCCCACTCAAGCACGTTTTGATCGTCCAGCACACCCCACTGCTGCTACCGCCCGAGAACAATGACCTGACGACGCCATGTGCCGTGCTGACACAGAAGGACACCGAGGGCAACCTTACGGTCAGGTTCCGAAATGCGGGGAACGTGGACCTGAAGGACATCAGGCTCAGGCTCGACCTCCAGTCCTCGGCCTATGTCAAGTTCAAGGAGTTCTATTATTACGAGGAGAACAGCGCATACAAATTACAATCCCAGATGATCGTCGAAGCGGGGGACCTTGCGATTGGCCAGGAAAAGGAGGTCACTTTCCCGAACTTCAAGCTCCAGCAGTACATGCCGCCCGGGAAGTACATGATACCTGTGGATTACGAATGCCTTTACCATGATGGGGGAGAGACCGGGAACCCATCTGGTGATGTAATAGCGGGTTACTGGGACGAGAAGGGGATCTATACACATCAAACGGTCCTGAGGGAGATACTCAATCCGAGACCGGAGGATTGGCAGATGGCCCCCTTCCTCTTCATCATGGTGGAGGATGACGAAGCTGGACCCGATATCCAGATAATGTCCCACTCGAGCTACATCTCCCATACCAGGGGGTCGACGAACAGGTACCTGTATTTCCAGATATTCAACTACGAATACTACCAATTCGACAGGATGACCTATACCATACATACCGATGAGGGCTCTCCCCTGCTCGTTCCGGGGTCTGCCGAGAACTCGACCACCAACACGTTCCCGCCCATCTACAGACCCAGCCTGTCCGCCGGTTCCCCGGGCAGCATGGGCTCCGACAATTTCCAGTTCTATGCGGACATAAAGGACTTTGCAAGGACCGGTTCCAACTATGTTCCAGTGGACATAACGGGATTTGACCAGTACATGCAGCCTTTCGAGAAGAAGGTCTTCGTGGAGCTGTTCATCCAGGGCAGACAGCCAAAGTTCAAGGTCATATCCACTTCCACCTCGAACGTGACGGATGACGGCATGGTCACGGTGACGGCTACCGTTCAGAACTACGGGGAAGGCATAGGTTACAACATAACCACCCAGTACTTCTATAGCGGGAGCGGTTATGCCTGCATTGATGGGCGGCTGCCCCTTTCAACAGAGCTGCGTCCCGGTGAAAAGGCCACTGTCGTCTTCCATGTGAGAACGCTGGCGCAGAGCTACTACATTCGGGGCAGCCATTATGGATACCTTTCGTTCTCGTACTATGACGAGAACTTGAACTTCTACGAGATCGGTTCGGCGAGCGATTATTTCTATTTCTATGTCTATGCGGTCCTCCCGAACATGTACTTGACGGACGTGAGGTCAGGCTTGCTGGATTGGGGGAAGACGACCGAGGTCACCGTGAAGGTGACCAATGCCGGGGGGACGGAGGCATTCGACGTAATAGCCTATATCCCGCAGAACACCAACCAGTTCTCCATAGTCGATAGCGAGATCGAAGTGGGCGATATTGCACCCGGCCAGACCAAGGAGTTCAAGTTCAAGGTCAAGGCCGCTTCCGAGTTCACCGACGGGACCACCTATACCTTCTATATCTACTTCAAATACAGGAACGTGGAGAACAGGACTCTCACTTATGCCGAGGGTGAGTCGGAATATATCTATCTCCGGACCAAGGAAAGGGTCGGGGACAACCAGATACAGATCATACAGGAGAAGGGCATCGATGATGGCACCGGGATGCTGTTCTTGGGCATATTCGTGCTCATAGGGATGGTCATCTTCACCATCGTCTATTCCAGGGTGAAGAAAGCCCCAAAAGAGCACGGACCTGATCCATCAGCGCACAACAAGCCAAAGGTCTCATCCTGGGAAGAATGAGCTGTTTATTAGATGGAGGGGGCCTCACCGCATCCAGGGCAGCCTATCAAGGTCAACGTTACCGCCGGAAAGGATTATGCCCACCCTCTTTCCGGTGACATCAAGGTTTCCCTCCATGATGCAGGCCAAAGTCACTGCGGCCGACGGCTCCACGACCAGCTTCATCCTCTCCCATATGAGCCTCATCGCAGCTATGATGTTCCCTTCCTTGGCCGTTATTATGTCCTCTACATGCTTCCTTATGATGGAGAATGTCAGCTCGCTCAGGGCGGTCCTCAACCCGTCCGCAACGGTCTCACCGTTCGTCGGGGGCTGGACCTTGCCGGTCCTGAAGGACCTGAAGGCATCGTTCACGGTTTCGGGTTCGGCCCCTATGACCTTGGTCTTCGGGGAGAGATAGGCGGCAGAGAGCGAGGTCCCGGACAGGAGGCCGCCCCCGCCGACCGGGGCCAAAATGATGTTCAGGTCGGGAACGTCATCCAGCAGTTCCAGGGCGACCGTTGCCTGGCCGGCGATCACGCGGGGGTCATCGTATGGATGGACGAAATGGGCCCCGGTCCTTTCCTGGACCTTCTTGAGCGTCCTCTCCCTTGCCTCAAGGGTCGGTTCGCAGTATGTTATCTTTCCGCCGTACCCCTTGACCGCCTCCACCTTCACACTGGGAGAGTTATCGGGCATGACGATGTAGGCCGGTATCCCCCTGGTCCTCGCTGCCAGGGCAAGGGCCTGAGCGTGGTTCCCGGAAGAATGGGTTGCGACGCCTTTCCCTGCCTCTTCATCGGGGAGCGAGAGCACAGCGTTCATGGCCCCCCTAATCTTGAAGGCGCCGACCCTCTGGAGGTTCTCGCATTTGAAGGACAATCGACAATCGAAGATCGAATCGAGGGTGCTCGAGGTCATTACCGGTGTTCTGTGCACATGCTCCTCTATCCTGTAATGTGCCACCTGTATGTCCTTCATCGCAGGGACCCATCTATCCGATGGGCGTCCATCTTCGGGGGTAGATGTCATCTGATCACCCTTAGGGTTGGAGCGTGGATAAAAAGCTTGACCCCCGGTACGTGTCCTAGATTCATTTGAAAACGTCATAGATGAGCTTCTCCACGCGCTGCCTTGTCCTGCCCGCGGTCAGTGAGAGCTTGACGGCCCCATGTGGACAGAGCTCATGGCAGCAGTAGCATCTGATGCATTTGGACATGTCTATCCTTGCCTTATCGTCCACTACGGTTATGGCCTTCCCCGCACAGTTGTCCATGCAGACACCGCAGCCGACGCATTTCGTGATGTCAATGGACGGACCTTTGGTGGAGAGGCGTCTCACCAAGCCCACCAAGGTCCCGGGTGGGTTGGAACCGAACGTGGCCCTATCCGGCAGCTTGAAGGGAGGGTCCAGCCTCA
>JBFYMY010000309.1:0-12272 GCA_041304645.1 Thermoplasmatales archaeon | reverse complement strand
GTGAGACAGGAGGTGGATTTCACCTTCAATGGGAAGGGGCTGAAGGGATATGCGGGAGAGATGATATCCTCGGCACTTGTCGCGAACGATGTCCATGTGTTCGGCCACCATTACAAGGACGGCAGTCCCCAGGGGCTGTTCTGCGCCAACGGCCAGTGCGCCCAGTGCATGGTGGTCGTCCACGGGCTTCCCGTGAAGGGCTGCATGACCCCTCTCAAGGACGGGATGGTCATCAAGAGCGTTGAGGGGCTGCCCGAGCTGCCGGAGGGAGGCATCGCACCGGAGTGCGGCACCATACCTGTGAAGGATGTGGAAGTGCTTGTCATTGGCGGAGGTCCGGCCGGTCTCTCAGCCGCGCTCGAGCTGGGAAAGCTGGGGGTCGAGGTCCTCATCATCGATGACAAGGACCGGCTGGGGGGTAAGCTCGTCCTCCAGACCCACAAGTTCTTCGGTTCCGTCGAGGACTCCTATGCCGGGACCAGGGGCTTTGAGATAGGCAAGCTGCTTGCTTCCCAGATAGGTGAACTGCCCACGGTCAGGGTCTGGCTCCGCTCGACCGCTGTGGGCGTTTTCTCCGATGGGTTGGTTGGGGTAGTGAAAGAGGACCGCTACGTGACCGTCAGACCGAAGGTCCTCCTGGTCGCCACCGGGGCAAGGGAGAAGATGCTCTCGTTCCCGGGCAACACGCTTCCGGGCGTTTACGGAGCCGGGGCGTTCCAGACCCTGGTCAACAGGGACCTGGTCAGGTCCTCCGAGAAGATCCTCATAGTCGGCGGGGGGAACGTGGGACTCATAGCAGGCTACCACGCGATACAGGCCGGCATGGAGGTCGTCGCCCTCATAGAGGCCATGCCCCAGGTCGGCGGCTACAAGGTCCATCAGGACAAATTGAAGAGGCTGGGGGTACCCATATTCCTGAGGCATACCATAGTCTCCGCCGAGGGTGGCGAAAGGGTCGAAAGGGCTACGATCGCGAAGCTGGATGGCTCTTTCAAGGTGATACCGGGGACCCAGAGGACGTTCAAGGTGGACACTGTCCTCATCGCTGTCGGCCTTGACGAGGCGAACGAGTTCCACAGGAAGGCCCTTGCCTTCGGGATGTCATCCTATGTCGCGGGGGACGCCCAGGAGATAGCAGAGGCCTCTGCCGCGATGTTCACAGGGAAGATAGAAGGCCTGAAGGTCGCCAAGGCGCTCGGACGCTACGAGGGGGAGATACCCAAGGAATGGGACCTGAAGGCGGCAATATTGAAATCCAAACCCGGCCCCATAAGGACCAGGGAACCCATCACGAAGGGAACGGGGGTCTTTCCAGTATTCCACTGCACCCAGGAGGTGCCCTGCAATCCCTGCACGTCCGTCTGCCCCGTAGGGGCCCTCAGAACCGAGAGGGACGAGATAACAGGCATTCCCTACATGACCGATCTGAACAAGTGCATAGGCTGCCTGAGCTGCGTGGGCATCTGCCCCGGGCTTGCGGCGACGGTGGTTGACTTCAGAAGGGACGGCGAGAACCCCACCGTGACCATGGCCTACGAGGTGCAGAAGGCAAGGGTCGAAGAGGGACAGCTCATAACGGTCACAGATAACGACGGTGCTATCCTGGGCCGATACCCCGTGAAAAGGCTGGTGACCAACCCCAAGTTCCCTGGCACCTTGATGGTACAGGTCCAGATGGACAAGGGGAAGGCCCTGAAGGCAGCGGGGATATGGCTCAAGGAGGTGCCCTCAGAGCCCCTTGAGACCTACGAGAGGGAGCTCCTCCCCGACACCGCCGTCGTCTGCCGATGCGAGAGGGTCACTGCAGGCGAGATAAGGAAGGCCATCAGGGAAGGGGTCAGGGACCTGAACCATCTCAAGGCCGTGACAAGGGCCGGCATGGGCGCCTGCGGTTCAAAGACCTGCAGGCCCATGATCCTCAAGCTCTTCAGGGAGGAGGGTGTGGACCTGAAAGGGGTCACCGACAGGACCGACAGGCCGCTCTTCGTCGAGGTCCCCCTTGGACATTTCACCGGATGCGGTGGGGGTGGTCCCGACGAATAGTCATGATGTCATAGTCGTGGGGGCGGGCTCCGTAGGGATCCCTGTCGCTCTGGAACTGGCCGAGATGGGGTTCAAGACCCTGGTCCTTGACAGGAACGCATCCCCGGGACAGGGGGATAACAAGCATGCCATAGGCGGTATCAGGGCCACCCATTCCGACCCAGCTAAGATCCTTGCCTGCAAGAGGTCCTTAGAGGTATTCTCCGGATGGGAGAGGGAGCGCGGGGATGACATCGAATGGCTCAAGGGAGGTTACACGTTCCCCGCCTACAGGGAGCAGGAGGAGAGCGCCCTCAGGTCCATCTTACCGATACAGAGGAGGTTCGGCCTGAACATCGACTTCGTTACGCCCGAGCGGATAATGGAAATTGTCCCCGGAATAGACCCCGAAGGACTGCGGGGGGGGACGCACTCGCCCGATGACGGCAGCGCCTCGCCCTTGATATCTGCCCATGCGTTCTACAAGCACGCTGCCGCAGCCGGAGCGGACTTCCGCTTCAAGGAGGATGTGAGGTCCATCATGACCGAGGGCGGCAGGGTCCTTGGGGTAAGGACCGATAAGGATAGCTTCACGGCGGATGTGGTCATAGATGCCGCCGGGGCATATTCGAGGGAGCTGTGCCGGACCGCCGGTGTCGATATCGAGGTCATACCCGATTCCCACGAGGGGGCCATCACCGAACCGGTCAAGCCCTTCTTCACGACCATGGTCGTTGACCTCAGGCCCGGCCCCGGTTCGAAGAACTACTATTTCTACCAGAACAGGCACGGCCAGGTCGTGTTCTGCATCACGCCTGACCCGCCCATCTACGGGACGGACAGGAAGGAGACATCGACCTTCCTTCCTCAGGTAGCCCCTAGGATGGTGAGGCTCCTCCCCAGGTTGAGGAACATAAGGGTCAGGAGGGTATGGAGGGGGCTCTACCCCATGACCCCTGACGGTTCCCCTTTCGTCGGCTGGAACAGGGAGGTCAAAGGGCTCCTGCATGCCACAGGCATGTGCGGGCAGGGCTTCATGCTGGGGCCCGGTGTCGGCGGGACCGTCTCACGTCTCGCGGCCGGGAAGCTGACAGATGACGACAGAACGATACTGCAGGGGTTCGATCCTTACAGGAAGATGAAGGCGGCAGAGGCCCTCAAATGATGGTCGTCCCTGCCTGCCCCTCAAGGGCAAGATAACCGTCCTTGATCGAAGAGATTATCACCTTCTTCCCGCCGCCCTCAAGGAATGCGATGGCCGCCTCTATCTTCGGGCCCATGGAGCCCGGAGGGAACTCACCTTGGGCGTGGAGCTCCTTTGCCTCCTCAACTGTCAGTCGGTCCAGCTTCCTCTGGTCCTTCTTCCTGAAATTGACGTACACCCCGTCGGTCTCGGTCAATATCAGGAGCGTGTGGGCCCCTATGTCGAGGCCCAGGACCGCGGAGGCCCTGTCCTTGTCTATGACGGCGTCCATCCCCTCGAGCCTTCCATCCTCCTCGTAGAAGACGGGTATCCCGCCCCCGCCTGCGGCTATGACTATGACACCGGAGGACACCAGCTCCCTTATGATCCTTGAATTGATTATCTTCCTTGGCATGGGCGAGGGGACGACCCTCCTCCAGCCCCTCCCCTTGTCCTCCTTCACGACCCACCCCCTCTCCTTGGAGAGCTTCAAGGCCTCCTCCCTGTCGTAGAACTGCCCAACGAACTTGTTGGGGTCCTCGACCGAGGGGTCGTCCCTGTCAACGACCACCTGGGTCACTATGGTCGCGACATCCCTCTTCATCCCTTTGAGCGTGAGCCCGTTCTGGAGGGACTGCTCTATCATGTAGCCTATCCCCCCCTCGGTGTCAGCGACCAGGACCCCCAGGGGCAGGTCGGGTGCGACCTTGAGTGAGTTCTCGACGCGGAGGAGCGCGTTCCCCACCTGGGGGCCGTTCCCGTGGGTGACCACGAGCCTGTAGCCCTCTTCCGCCATCTTGATGATGGGGGGAAGGGATTCCCTGGTGTGCCTGAACTGAGCTGCGATGGTATCGGGCACTCCCGGCCTTGTTATCGCGTTCCCGCCAAGGGCGACGACGACGCTCCTGTTCTTGAGCTGCATATTATCGGACTTCCGAGGAAGAAGGGAAGGAATGCAGCGGATATATATAATTAAGCCAGATAACTCCTATTTTTAATAGTATATCCTGTTCAAAGTGTCCAAAGGGTCATTTACCCTTCAAAGCATCCTCTGTCAATGGATATCCTAACATGTATGGAAAAGACCTAATCCTTATCCGGACATAGGACCATATCACTTAAGGAAAAAGTGGTGTCCATGTCAGAAGATATCGATCCCGAACTGGAGGAACTGAGGAAGAAGAGGATGGAGATGTATGCCAAGCAGGCTGAGGCGGAGAAAGAGAGGCTTGGCTGGCCCGATATGCCAATAATGCTAACGGATGCTAACTTCCGCGAGACCGTCGCTCTGTATCCCTTGATGGTGGTCGACCTCTGGGCACCATGGTGCGGCCCATGCAAGATGCTGGGTCCCGTCATAGAGCAATTGGCCAGGGAGCTCAAGGGGAAAGTGGTGTTCGGCAAGCTCAATGTCGATGAGAACCCGCAGACGGCATCTTCCTTCAAGGTCATGTCCATCCCAACGATGCTCGTCATCAAGGAGCGGGAGCTGGTGGACAGGATAACAGGTGCCGTTCCCAAAGCGACCATACTCCAGAAGCTCCAGAGGTTCCTTTGAACCGCTCTATAATTTAACCAACCGATATATATCGTCCCACCCGTTCCAAGAGCGTGAGCTCCAAGGGTATGAGGGACATTCCCGCGGGACAGGTATCCAGCAAGGATGAGAGGGATGTGGACCCCGGTAGGAACATCATCAAGGCCGCATTGATGGTCATTGCCTCCTTCCTGCTCATGGTCGTTCTGAGGTTCACCTTGAAGGACCTGATAGAGGGGACTGCCAGGGACGTCGCCGAGCACCTGTCATATCCTGGTATGTTCCTGGTAACTATGGCCATGGACACGCTCATAGACCCCTTCACGCCCGATATCGTGCTCTTCTTGGCCCTGTCCGGGGATTACGATCCCTTCCTATCGGTCCTGTTCATCTCCCTTGGGTCCATCATAGGAGGCCACATAGGCTATCAGATAGGGAGGTCGCTCGGACATACCCGGTTCGTGAGGAGGGTCGTAGGCAGTTACATGGGCCGGGGGCGGCTCCTTTTCTCCAGGTACGGTCTGTATGCGGTCATCCTTGCGGCCTTCACCCCTATCCCCTTCTCGACCGTCTGCTGGATAGCAGGCATCTTCGAGATGGACAGGAAGCTCTTCTTCATAGGGACCCTCTGGAGGGTCCCCAGGTTCCTGCTCTGGTTCCTGGTCCTCGGCCTCGGCTACAAGGGATTGGGCATCTGATCGGAAGCGATCCTATGGTATTATCTCGCAGCCGTTGTTGATATCGGGGTGGGCGAAGGCATCTATCGGGAGCGTGCCGTCCCTGATGAGCTCCCTGGCCCTGGGAGCGAGCCGTTCCAGGGCCTCTATCATCCTCCTTGTCGTCAGGCAGACCCTGTCGAACCATTCCCTGCCCCACCCCATGGTCCGGTTGGAGAAGAGGCACCTCCCCCCGCAGACCCACAGTATGTCGCAGTCCGTGCATGGAGGACCTACGGACATCGCCCCCTTGACATCCTCGGGAGAGCAACTCGATATGTGCCCGAGATGGAAGGTCCGAAGCTCCGGCGCTATGGGGCAGGCCTCTATCTCCCCCGATGTCATGATGGCGAAGGAATCGGTCCCCGAGCCGCACCAGAGATGATGGGGCTCGCCGCTCAAAAGGGTCCTCATCAGGGGTATGAATGGTGTTATGCCCAGGACCTTGCCCCTCTCCATGGCCGATGCGAAATCGTTCACGAGCCTGTCCATGCCTCGGTCATATCGGTCGAGCCAGCCTTTCACATCGCCCCTTGCCTCAAGGTCGGTCCAGAAGACATCCAGCTGCCAGTGGACGTGGTCGAAGGTCTGAAGGAGGTGGGTGACATCGCGGTGGATGTCCCCTTGGTCGGAAAATGCCATCCTTGCTATGAGGTCGCCCTTGAACCCCCGCTCCTTCATGTCACGGACGTTGGACATTACCAGGTCATAGGTCCCTTCCCCTCTAGAAGCGTCCGTGACCTCTCTGGGACCGTCCAGGGATACAAGGATGGAATGGAACCTAAGGAGGTACTCCGTTCTCAGCTCACGAAGCAGGGTACCGTTGGTCTGGAGGGTGAAGGCCACGGCTGGCACATGGTCCATTATATCGTAGATGCGTTCCAATGCCAGTAATGGTTCGCCGCCGTAGAAGCCGACGACCGCCTCTAGGTCCCTGGAGATGAAACGGGAGAGTTCGGATATATCATAGGATAGGTCCAGCGGGACGCCCGGGAGCTCTCTTGTGCCCCCGCAGTAGGTGCACTGGAGGTTGCATCTTTCGGTGGTGAGGACATGGTATTGCATGATCGAAACAAGATGTCATATGGACAGTAAGATAAATGGGTTTCGAGGCCGGACAAAAAGAGCGGTAGAGGATGAAAAAGATCGGTGTTTGACACCGATCATGGAAAACAGAGTTTTCCATGGAAGAGAGGATTGGATGTATGAAAAGTTGATTTCACCCTCTACCTGTTTTTGGTTTTTTTCGCGACGCGTACGCCGCTGTTCCAGGGTTAAACGGTCGTTGTATAAATATATTTGGCCTAGATTCCTGAACCGGTACCAATGATGACATCATAATACAAATATATGTTATTTAATATAGAACAATTCATTTCTTTTATGGCTCATTACTACCCTTTGACAAGCGCTTTGATGTCCTCTATGCGGTCCAACGTTGCTTCCCTGCCCTTGATCACCGCTCTCTCGGGTCTGTGGTAGTCGAATAAGGATATATTGCCGACCCTGGGCCTTATGATGACATCTGGCGGATATTCCTTCAATTTCATCTCGGAGATGGAACGTTCCATCAGGTAAAGGGCATCCATTATGAGATCGAATATATGCGGGATGTCGGGGCTCTTGCCCAGGACACCGGTCTGAAACGCGTGGATGAAACCCCCTTTCTTCCGTGGGACCAGGTCCCTCTCAAGGACGTAATGGTTCAGGTCCACGGCTATCACCTTATCTGCACCCATCTCCCTGAGCGCGGACACCGGTATAGGGTTCACTATCCCTCCGTCCACAAGCAGTTTGTCCCTGAACTTGACCGGTGCGAACAGACCGGGGATAGACAATGAGGCCCTCAAAGCCTTACGGAGGGGGCCCTTGGTGATGTGCACCTCGTTGCCCGTCCTCAGGTCGGAGCATACCGCTACATAAGGTATCTTGAGGTCCTCCATCCTCTCGACCTCAAGGCGGTCCACGATGTGGTCAACTATCTTTTCGGTCTCCAAGAGCCCCTCCACGGGATTGGAGGGGTCTATCAACCTTATGAGCTTCCAGAGGTCCATGTTGATGGCTAGGTCGCGGAACACTTCGTACCTTCCAGATGCCAGACCCACGCCCATGAGCGCGCCTATGGACGTGCCTGCTATGCAGTCTATCTCTATACCCTCCTCACGGAGGACGTCTATGACCCCTATCAGGGCCATTCCCCTGGCAGAACCGCCGCCGAGCGCCAGACCGACCTTCATCTGCGACCTTCCCCCCTTTTTGTCCGGACCTGATAGAGCAAAGGGCCCACCTCAGTAGCTCCTGCCCAGATATACGACCGTCCTCGTTGGTCTTCCGCATATCATGCACTGCCCGTCAGATGACAGGAGTTCACCGGATGCGGCATCCTTCAAAGGATATCCCAGGAAGGCCTTGTCAAGGGCCTTCTCCATCTCCGCTGCGCAGTCCATGTCCGTGCACCAGCCGGTCTGTATTATCCCGTCCCAGCCATTGGAGAGGTGCTCCTTGGCCCCCTCCACCGTCGAGGCACTCCTTATCCCATCATCAATGATGGCCTTCGCCCTGGACAGAAGCTCGCCCTCGATGTCCGAGAGCTCCTTTGACACCTCGGTCCTCAGGTCGGCCCTCCTTACGGTCCTCTTCGCGGAGAGGTCCCTCCTTGCGAAGACCAGTGTACCGTTCTCAAGGTCCCTTGGGCCAAGCTCTATCCGGACAGGGACGCCCCTCAGCTCCCAGTCGTAATGCTTCGAGCCGGGGCGGACGTCCCTTGCATCCAGGTGGACCCTGTGGCCAAGGGCGATGAGCTCCTTCTCAAGGGCCCTTGCCCCGTCCATTACCTGCTCCAGCTTACCCTTGGCGGGTATGGGTATTATGACGAACTGGAACGGAGCTATTGCCGGCGGGAGGATCAATCCCTTGTTGTCCCCGTGAACGCCAATGACCGCACCTACCATCCTTTCAGACATACCGTAGGTCGTCTGGTGGGCATAATGATGCTGTTTGTCGCTGCCCTCGTATTTGATATCGTAAGGTCTTGCGAAGTTCTCATGGTATTGATGGATGGAGCCTAGCTGCAGCGTCCTTCTCGACGGAAGCAGGGTGTCAACACCTATTGTGTAGACCGCTCCGGCGAACTTGTCCCAATCCGGCCTTCTGGTGAGTATGTATGGCAGGCAGAGGTCCCTTGCCACCCTGTCCATGATGGCGCAGTCCTCCCTTATCTGCCTCTCAGCATCTTCCGCATCCTTATGACAGGTGTGGGCCTCGAAGAAATGTATCTCCCTGACGCGTATGAAGGCCCTTGTCATCTTGGTCTCGTACCTGAACACGTTCACGATCTGGTACGTCTTGAGGGGCAGATCGTTGTGGGACCTGACCCACAAAGAGAAGATGGGATACATAGCCGTCTCCGAAGTGGGCCTGAGAAGGAGCGGAACGTCCAGCTCGTTGTTCCCTCCCTTAGTCACCCAGAACACTTCGGAATCGAACCCCTTGATATGGTCCGCTTCCTTCTGGAACTCCGTCTTGGGAATGAGGAGAGGGAAGCAGACCTCCTGATGTCCCGTAGCATCACACTCCCTCCTGATGGAAGCATCTATGAGCTGCATTATCTTCCAGCCGTAGGGCGTCCAGACGTTCATTCCCTTTATGGGGTACCTCTTGTCGCAGAGGAACGAAACGTCCACCACGTCGTTGTACCAGTTGAGGAAGTCCGACTTGTCCAGGACCACCTTCTTTGCCTCTTCGTCTGCCATCTTACCCACCTGGCCGCTGCACCCCAGTATTGGAGGGGCTATTAACGATTTTGGGGGAGCTCTTCCGATATCTGAGCGGGCATGAGCTCTCTATAGAGCTTCATGGCCGCCGCTTCCGCCCCGGGGACCCCTTTCTTCTGGAAGAACAGAGAGATTATGGACAGGTCCCTCTCCAGGAGCTCTCTCGCCCTCGGGTGGTCCTTGTCCACGCTCTGGCCTACGTCCATATAGACGAGCTTGCCGTCGTAAAGTATATTGTACTCCGACAGGTCCCCATGGACCAGTCCGCACTTCCTGTAGAGCTTCTTGACGGTCCTCATGACATCCTTCCACATCTCGACCCAGTGGTCCGGTTCCGTCCGGAGCACCCTGAGCTGGGGGGCGGGGCCGCCCTCGTACTCTATGTAGTCCATCACAAGGACGTTCTTGTACAGGCCATGTGGTGCCGGAGCCCTTATCCCGGCATCGACCATCGCCTGGAGGTTCATCTCCTCCTTCTTCGCCCAGGTATATATTATGCCCCTGTGGGAACGGTCTATCTTCTGGAAACGCCTGTCCCCTATGATGTAATCAAGGAAGGCTCCGAAGGTGGAGTTGGAGGTCCTGTAGATCTTAACGGCCGCAAAGCCCTCGTCCGTCCTGGCCTTGTAGACGTTCGCCTCCTTCCCGGTAGATATGGGGCATTCGAGCGTCCGTATGCTTCCCCTCTTCATGAGCTTGAAGATATTGTCAAGGTTCTGCCTGTCGAAGACCTCATCGTAGGTCTTGAACCTGTCTGCATCCACTATGAGCTCCTCTCTCTTCCATCGCTTGTCGTACTTCTCCTCTATGATCTCGTAAACGTCCTTACCTGTCACGGGGCTCGTAGGACGGGCTCACTTAAAAAAGCTTATTGAACGCCTATATGAACGATTCCAGCGTTTTCGGGACAAGGCCCCGTTTGAGCATGTTCTGGGCCTGGATGTGGGTGTACCTGTAAAGGACATCGCACTTCTCGTCCTGGAAGTCCCAGGGCTGGATGATGACCATGTCCTTCTCCCTCATCCACATCCTCTTCTTGAGCTTGCCCCTTATGCGGCCGAGCCTCATCTTCCCGTCCTGACAGAACACTTTGAGATGGCCCCCGCCAAGTGATTGGTCGACTATGCCGAAGATCTCGTTCTTCTTCTTGTTGGGCAGTTTGACCCTGATATACCCGTCCGGTCCCGGTTCCTCATCGACTACCTGCGGCCTGCCCAATACATCACCTTATTTTTCTAGATGAACTAATGGAGGCCACTTATTAATGGTTTTCTCACCCCTTGGTTCATATATCTCCTCTTCGATGCGTCCGCGGAGGCTCACCATGATCGAAGCAAATCCGCTCTCCCTTGAGATAGAGTACGCGATAAGGGATGTGACGCTGCCAGCCAACGAAATGGAACAGAAAGGCATCAAGGTCCTCAAGCTCAACATAGGGGACCCCAACAAGTACGATTTCGATACCCCTCAGTTCATCAAGGACGCGGTGAGAGAGGCCATGGACATGGGTCTTAACGGTTACAGCCCCTCCCCGGGCCTCCCCGAGCTCGTCAAGGCGATAGTCAAGGACGAGAGGTCCCGAGGGAACATGATAGGGCCCAGGGATGTGATAGTGACCCACGGGGTCACCGAGGCCCTGCAGCTCATCTTCTATGCGGCGCTCTCACCGGGGGACGAGGTGCTGGTCCCGGGCCCATCCTATCCTCCCTACGTCACCTACGTCAAGATGATGGGGGCCGTTCCGGTACCTTACAGGTGCAGCGAGGAGGACGACTGGGCCCCCGATGTGGACGATATTGCTAGGAAGATATCGGCTAGGACCAAGGCCGTCTGCATAATAAATCCGAACAATCCGACCGGAGCCCTCTACGACAGAGCTGCCATCAAAGCCATAGGCTCCGTGGTGAAGGAGCACCCGAACTGCTTCATCATCTCCGATGAGATCTACAACCTGATGACCTTCGAGGGAACGACACCTTCGACGGCAGAGGCCGTAAAGGACGTCCCCGTCATAACGATGAACGGGATATCCAAGATATATCTGGCCCCGGGATGGAGGGTCGGGTATCTATCCATAAGGGATGTGGACGACAGGCTCAAGGATATCAGGGAGGGAATAGAGAGGCAGAGCAGGGCAAGGCTCTGCGCCAATTCCATCTGTCAGTACGCTTACATCAAGGCGCTGGAAGGGGACAGGGGGCACATACGGGAGACCATGGGGAAGCTCATGAAGAGAAGGGACCTTGCCTACAGGAGGCTGAATGAGATAGAGGGAACATCGGTTCGGAGGCCCGGCGGGGCGTTCTACATGTTCCCAAAGATAGATTCGATAAGGAAGGGCCCCTGGAGGACAGACAAGGAGTTCGTCCTTGACCTCCTCAAGGAGGAGAGGGTCTTGACGGTCTTCGGCTCAGGCTTCGGAAAGGAGTACGGGTCGGACCATTTCAGGATAGTGATACTGCCGACGGAAGACGTCCTGAACGAGGCCTTCGACGGGCTCGAGAGAATGATGAGAGGGAAGGTCCACTCTCGTTAGTTGACTTAAAGCTCCATCACGAAATGAGCATATCTGGATGAGCGGAAACCTTCTCTTTTATAGAAATTGTTGGCATTGATATTATCAGGGTGTACTTCCAGAAGTATCGCGACGGAACCGCAGAGTCTCTTCTCTTTGAGGTACCCTATGAATTCCGATCCTATCCCAGACCCCCTCTCCGAGGGGACCACGTATAGCTCGTCCAGGAAGAGTATGCTCCCCCCGTACTCATTGGACCAGTAGTTGACCAGGATAGCATAGCCAACGGTCCTGCCGTCCTTCTCGAAGACCATTATCGTTCCCTTATCGGGATGGTCCTCGAATTGAGCGAATGTGCTCTGTATCTTCTCGTCCGTCATGGTCTTGCCCGAAGGGTCCTCTGAGTAGAGCCCCTTGATCATTCCGGAGACGTTATGGGCGTCGGACATTCTGAACCGTCTGAAAGAGATGTTCATTCTATGACCTGACATTGAGAAGGGGTGAGGGATATATCAAAATCTCCATA
>JBFYMY010000308.1:0-4127 GCA_041304645.1 Thermoplasmatales archaeon | reverse complement strand
AACTTCAATCCCCTGCGCTTGTTCACCATGCCCTCGAGTTACAGAGAGGGCCTCCTCGACAAGAGCGGAGCGCCTGGCTCCGATATCATAGGTATATTCGCTTCGAACAACGTGCCCATCTCGACCTCGGCCGCATTGCGCCAGGAATACAACGGCCGATGGTGGATAGAAGATGGGGACAATAAGTGGCGCATAGACCATTCCGGGAACGAACTGAAGGTCTATGAGTACATAAACTGGGACGATACCGGATCCGTCAAACGGGCGATGTCGAGCGACATCATAGGAAAGGCGGTCGACTCCGGTAACTTCGAGGCAGACTGGGTAGTTGTAAGGTCCGATAAGCCAGTGACCATATATGGTGGGATGTGGGACAACAACTTCCATTCCCAGGCCTACGGATTCCTTGGCTCGAGGTACCTCGTTCCCCTGTCGACGGCAATAACCATCACCGGTCTTGAGAGGGAAGCGCATGTCGAGATGGAGTTCGATGACAAGGCCGAGGAGGACTGTAGTGTCACTATTCACCCCGGTGAGATGTATACCTACAAGAGCATGACGCCCAGGCCGTTCTCCAACAATTACGTAGGTGAGATCTCATGGGCCAAGATCATTAGCGATTGGCCCATCCGGGTCGAGTTCTGGATGGCGAACGACGACAACGCCTTCGACGGGACCCAGATATCCACGTTCAAGAAGGGTTTCGATTATTACCCCGCCATGGAGAAATGGAACCTGGCCATCCACCACCGCTGCATCGTCTATATCACGGCCCTTGAGGATGGTACATCCGTGGGTTGGACCGGTACATGGCTCAGCGAGCAGCCATCGCATGCATTGCTTGACAAGTACGATATCCAAAGGATAGTCGTCGACTCCGACGAGGATTACAACGGTGATGAGAACGATGATACGGAACCCGACAACGAGGACGAGCTGGAATCGGTCATGCAGATGATAACGGTGAACGCCGACAAGGAGGTCATGCTCGAGGTGAGGTATGCACGTGATTACTCCTGCGAACCTCAGGACATGGACCTGGTCCTGTCGGTCAAACCGACCATCCAGAGGTCGCAGGGAGGGACGAACTTCTATCCCATGCCGCTGGTCCTGACGCTGCTCTTCGCTGTTGAGGCCGTGGTCGTGGTTTCCGGGTCAAAGGGCCTCGTAGGGACCCTGACACTGACGGACAAGGGCCGCCTCTCGAAGCTGTTCAATCGGTCCAAATGAGGTCATTCAACTGGCACTGAATATCTTCAGGGCAATGCTGCTCCTTGTCTCTGTGGTAGGGCTCCTTTTCCTGCCCATGTCCGGGATCCTATTCTACAGTTCCCCGATGACCGTTTCCATCAAGGACAATATCAGGGTCTCAACGGAGAGGACGGAACACACGGATTACAGTTCGACCGATATTACAGCCTTCACGAACACGGAATACGTCTTCTACGTCCCGCCGCCCGTGACCAAGTCGCTCGAACGTCCATCCGTCTGGTACGGGTTCCAGTACAGGTCGGGCGAGTTCGTGATGGCCAACCTCTCGAGCATCCAGATATTCTCCTACGAGAACGGGGCCTCGGTCAAGCTGGAATGGTTGAACGCGACGGTCATAGACAAGGCCGTTTTCGATGCGAAGGCCGGTACGTGGTCCCTCAAGGAAGGGTATTCCGTGGAATGGATGGAACACCTTGCCGGAGCGGTGAAGAGGACGGAGAGGATTGACCTCAAGGAGTACAGTTCGTGGGAGTTCGCTCTCAACAACTGGGCGGTCAACGAGGACTTCAGGGTCCTCTCCGGCACCATACGGGTCACTTCCGATTATCCTATATCGGTCATGCACCACAAGCTCTGCCCCTCTGGTTCGAAGTATAATAACGGTGAGGACAAGATCAACTATTACTGGGACGGGGTCTATTCTGCCTACACCAGCAAGCTATACACGAGGATAGCCAGGGACTGCTGGATTAGCGCTCTTGAGGCCCATACCACCGTCCATGTCTGGGACTTCTCCGACAAGAACGACGAGGCGGTGTTCGAACTGGACAGGTTCGAGGGATGGTCCTACACCCGGAATCCCATCTTCGAACAGTACGGTTTCGACGACGACAACGTCCTCATCAGTGCGGACAAACCCCTCTCCATAGTCGCAGGGATCCAGGCCGACCAGTGCTTCCTGCAGGTCTATGGCAAGGATTCCAAGGACTTCCACTTCCCCTGCTTCGGACAGGTCCTCATCCATGCCCCGGACGGTGCCACGATAGAGCTCGAGGACACGAACGGCAACCAGGGTTCGTTCGAGGGGACCATGGGAAAGGGAGAGATGAGGACATTCGACTTCAAGGTGGCCTACAAATTGAGGGGCTATTCCTCGTTCGAGTGGGCAACGCTGAGGTCCAGCAAACCCGTCAAGGTCTACACCCTCTCCAACAATCAGTGGTACCTCAATGAGGAATCCAATGGGCTGATATCTGGTGAGGAGTATCTCACCACCGATAGAGCGACCACGACCTTCTACCCTTTTGGAAAGGTCCCCTACCCGGCCGCTACCGATTACAGGATACCCCTCTACGGACGGGCCTATGTCACAGTGGTGAACCTGGAGGAGGGATCGAACGATGTCAAGGTCGATTTCGATGAGCTGTACCTTCCCTTCAAGAAGAGGTTGGCGCCCTACGAGACGGTGACGATGGAATACTCGGAGGACTCCTATTACTACATGGACATGAT
The DNA here is from genome assembly GCA_041304645.1 of Thermoplasmatales archaeon. GTDB lineage: Archaea > Thermoplasmatota > Penumbrarchaeia > Penumbrarchaeales > Penumbrarchaeaceae > JALOTP01. The sequence continues at coordinate 1,403 of JBFYMY010000308.1, read as the reverse complement.
CATATCCGATACCGGTTACAATCAGCCTCCGGAGTGGAACTACAAGGACCCCCAAAACAGGTTCATGCTAGATTCGGTGCCCAGGATAGCGGTGGACAGGGGCCTCAGGGACAAGATATTCCTTTCGGATGAGAACATAACCAAGGGGTCCCTTGTCAAGGTCTCGAGCGACGGTCCCGTCATGGTGTTCATCAACTACGATAGGGACACGCTCTGGGCACCACAGGGAGTGGACCTCATACCTGGACTGACCCCCCCGACATACCGGGGACTGCCCGACCTCCTGCCGACGATAGTTGCCATAGCGGGCGCTGCGATAATCATGGACATGATAGCCGTCGCGATCGGCTGGAGGTCCATTGCGGACATTGCGCTCAAGGGCATAGTGAAGAAAGGGGGTCCATCCAAACGGAAGGCTCCCGTCGCTGCCTGAATACATGCCGCAAATAATCATGAGGATAGTTTATTATCTGCGTTGAAGGGATTTTATTCGATGAAAAGACCCGATTCGGGGTGATGTGATATGGACCGGCTCAGATGCGGGATACTGGGTGCCACTGGTATCATAGGACAGAGGTTCGTTCAGACGCTCACACGACACCCCTGGTTCGAACTTGTCTCCCTCTATTCCACTAGAGCGGACGGCAAGAGGAGCTATGAAGGGACCGTCAACTGGATGCTCGGACCCGATGTCCCTGCCTCCGCAGGCGATATCGTCCTATCCGAATACGGTTCCATCTTGACGGGTAGGAAGGATATCGATGTGGTCTTCAGCGCCCTGCCAGCGGACACCGCACAGAAGCTGGAAAGGAAAGCGGCCAGGAAGGGCATCCATGTCATATCGAACTCGAGCTGCCACAGGATGGACAGGGACATACCTCTCATGGTCCCCGAGGTGAACGGCGACCATCTCAAGCTCCTTGACGGCCGCAAGGATAAGGGCATACTTGTGACCAACCCCAACTGCACCAGCGTCGCCTTGGTGATGGCCCTGGACCCTATCAGGGACCTTATCGAGGGAGAGGTCCATGTTTCCTCATACCAGGCCATCTCCGGTGCCGGATACCCCGGGGTCCCGAGCCTGGACATCTACGGCAATGTCGTCCCCTTCATAAACGGCGAGGAGGAGAAATTGGTAGAGGAACCTGGCAAGATAATGGGTTCCCTGAAAGGCGGCAGTATCAGAAGCTCCCCCCTCAAGGTCGTTCCGAACTGTGTCCGCGTGGGCGTCAAGGACGGACATCTGGTCTCATTCTCTGCGAGGGTCGTAAAGGGCACCGAGGCAGATGAGATCATCAAGCTCATAGGGGCGAAGAAGGGACTGAAAGGGCTCCCGAGCGCTCCGGAGAGGCCCCTTGTGTACAGGAGGGAAAGGGACCGGCCGAGGCCGGACCTCGATTCCT
>JBFYMY010000307.1:0-3214 GCA_041304645.1 Thermoplasmatales archaeon | reverse complement strand
TGCGAGGGAAATGATTATATGTGATTGAAAACAATTACGTTCCATGGCTCAGATGGTATCGGTCCAGATCAGGTTCCCCTCTGAGGAGCTGGCACGAATAGATAGATATGTGGACAATGGTGATTTCCCCTCAAGGGCTGAGTTCATTCGAGATGCTGTCCGTAAAGCAGAGATGATCAGGGCACTGAATGACATACGGAAGGTAATGGAAAAGGAAGGCATCACGGAAGAGGACCTTTTAAAGGGTGGGAAGAAGGTCAGACAAAGGATATTCTCCGAGATGTTCGGTGATATTGAATGAAGGTATTAGTAGATACTTCCACGCTCTATTCGGCCATAGCGTTCGATGGTAGGATCAGCAAATTGATGGAACTTCTGATAGAGAGGCATACGATGGTAATAAGTGATTACCCGCCAGGAGCTTTTTATCGATACCTATCGATAAGACACCAAAACATTTTTTCATCAGGATAGGATATCATGGACCATGGCATCTGATGCCGATACTACCCTGAACGACCTCAAAGCTCTCATAGACCCTTTCATCAGGGAAAGGGACTGGGAGAGGTTCCACCGCCCCAAGGATGTGGCCATGGCCCTCTCCATAGAGGCCGCCGAGCTGCAGGAGCTCTATCTTTGGGACCGAAAGCCCGACAGGGAGGCTCTGGGGGACGAGATGGCGGACGTCCTCTTCTTCCTCCTTGACCTCTCCATCAGGGAAGGAGTGGACCTGACAACGGTCTTCAACGGGAAGATGGAGAAGAACGAGAAGCGCTATCCTGCCGCTCTCGTCAAAGGTAAGGACCTGAAATATGATCAATACGATAGATGACCGTCATCCAACGACATGCTCCGTCCATCACCTTAGCTGATTCTGATATCTCAAGGTTAATATAATCTGAGCAAACTGGTTGTAGGACAGGACACCTGTCCTTGATGCAAAAGAAACTAGGTGGGTCTTTGTCCTGCCCTCCTTGATGGAGCTTGCCATGCCCAAGAGAACTTCTATGTCCAGATCAGTAACGGACCGCATGGGCCCGGAGTCCGTCATAGGACCGGAGGACCGTTTCAGGATACTCTTCCGCACTATGAAACATGGGGTGGTCCATCAGGCCTCTGATGGACGCATAATCATGGCAAACAGGGCCGCTGCGGAGATATTGGGGGTGGACCTCGAGGATATGGTCCAGAGGACCTCCGAGAACGGGGAATGGGGCGCCATCAGGGAGGACGGCAGCCCTTTCCCCGGGGCCGAGCATCCATCCATGGTCGCTCTAAGGGAAGGCAAAGAGGTCCTGAATTCGATTATGGGGTTATACAATCCCAAGAAGAAAAGAAGGGTCTGGCTCAAGATAGATGCGGTGCCTATCTTCCTGGATGGTGAAGATAGGCCCGTTGAGGTCCATACGGTATTCGAAGACATAACGGAGAAGATGGCCCTGGACCTATCACTGATGGAGAGTAACGAGAGGTTCAGGAACATAATCAGGTCGTCTCCCATGGGCATACTCCTCTACGAGCTCGATGAGAATGACATGCTCATCCTGAGTGATTCGAACCCTGCGGCCGACTTGATCCTTGGGGTATCCGTTTCGGACCTGTTGGGAAGGACGATAGAAGAGGCGTTCCCCGGACTTGCAGGGACCGATATACCCGAAATTTACAGGAGAGCGGCCAGGGACGGTACCCCTTGGTTCAGAGAGGAGGTAAATTACCAAACAAGCGATATCAAGGGAACATTCGAGGTACATGTCTTCAGGACGGAGCCGAGAAAGGTCGCTGTTCTATTCAACGATGTGTCCGGGAGGATAGCACAGACAGAAAGGATGAAGGTGCTCAACCAGCTGCTGGATTCGGCACCTGTAGCTGTGACCGTCCATGACGAGAAGGGGAACTTCCTTTACGCCAACAAGAAGAACCTTGAGTTCCACGGTTATGATTTGGACGAGTTCATGGGGATGAACCTCCATGACCTGGACTTACCAGAGAGCGAAGCCCTGATAGCGGAAAGAATGAAGGTCCACTACGAAGGCCGTGAACTGACCTTCAATGTCCAGCACAAGAAGAAGGATGGCTCGTTGATGCCACTAGAGGTCTCCGCTAAGCTCACCGATTGGGGAGGGAAAAAGGTCTTTCTCAGCATTGCCACGGATGTCAGTGATAGGTTGAGGTCGGAGGAGCTGCTCAAGGCCTCGGAGTCAAGGTACAGACAGCTCGTGGAGAACGCTTCCGAGATGATCCTGGTTGCCCAGGAGGGGAGATTGAAGTACATCAATCCATTGGGCTTGAAGCTGATGGGCTATACGGAATCGGAGCTCTATTCCAGACCGTTCCTGGATTTCATCCATTCCGAAGACAGGGCACTTGTCGCAGAAAGGCATAGGACAAGGCTTCAGGGCTCTAAGGAAATTCCCAATTACCACTTCAGGCTCGTTACAAAGAGCGGTGATGTCCGCTGGGTCGAGATAAATGCGGTCCTCATTGATTGGGAGGGCAGACCGGCCACGCTCAATTTCATCAATGATATCACTGAAAGAGAAATTGCCGAAGAAGCCCTGAAAGAGAGCGAGATGCGCTACAGGACCCTCTTCGGCTCCGCCAATGACGCCATAATGCTTTTGAGAGGGGATAGGTTCATCGAGTGCAACGCAAAAGCGCTCTCCATGTTCGGCTGTTCCTCTCCCGCACAGATAATAGGAAGAACGCCCTATGACCTCTCCCCTAAGCTCCAGCCCGACGGCTCCGACAGCAAGGAGAGGGCCATAGAATGGCTCGCCTCCTCAAGGGGAGGCAAGCCCCAGTCCTTCGAATGGACCCATGCCAAAGTTGACGAAAGCATATTCCCCGTCGAGGTCAGCCTCAGCGCACTGGAGCTAGGCAGCGAGGTGCTGGTCCAGGCGTTAGTTAGGGATATCAGCGAGAGGAAAAGGTCCGAGCTCATGATCAGGGAGAGCGAGGAGAGGTACAGGACGCTCCTCAACAACCTATCCGACGCCGTCATAGAGGTTGACATGGGTTCGACCCTGATCTACTGCTCCCCTCAGGTCAAGGACATCTTCGGTTACGAACCCAAGGAGGTCCTTGGCAGGAGCTTCCTCGACTTCATCCCTCACAACGCCCACCAGGGAGACGCTCCCATCCTTATTGTTGACCAACCTTGCCACGGTATTGACATGGCGGATGCCCCCATCCTTATGGAGGGTCCTGACCTCGA
>JBFYMY010000306.1:0-3514 GCA_041304645.1 Thermoplasmatales archaeon | reverse complement strand
AACATCTCGTACCACAGACCAGCATCCACTGACGTCTGGTTCCCCAACTGGGACATGTACCACTACGGCGAGGATTGGTTCTATGAGGCCATAGACCTTCCTGTAAACTATTCCGAACCGCTCACCGTTTCTGTGACCAGGGAACCATCATCGTTAGGGAGGTTCCATGTCCTTGAGAGGTTCGATGGGAAAACAAGGGTCCATGTAGAAGCTGACCTAGCAAGCGTAGATTACGACGAGGAAACCTGGTACAACATCACCCTGCGCGTCACCAGGGCCCCGGTACAATCCCCTATTCATAACCTAACAATTATGTCAGGCAACCTTGAAGGCCATGCATTGCCAGGCGATAACGCCACCTATGTGTTCTCGGTAAAGAACACTGGTAATGTAATTGACAATATCTCCGTATCAAATATGGACCCCCCCTATGGCTGGTCGCTGAACATCGATTTCAACGGAACAGGATTGGAACCGGATGGACTGAGGGAAGCGAGGATAAAGGTCCGTCCACCGGCAAATGCGCTCCGAGGAACTCAAGGCATTTTTGCCTTGGCCTTCAGTTCCATAGGTGATCCATCTATCAAGAGAACCATCAACCTGACAACTCAGGTAGATGGGGTGTTCGGGGTGGAAATAGTAGGAGGCGACAGGTCGGTCCTGGTGACACCTCCAGGGACCGTATCGGTCCCGGTGATGATCGTCAATACAGGGAACGGACCGGACGATATCGTTCTGAACATATCGGACCATGGAGAATGGTCAGTTCAGGCATCCTTCAATGGGTCCAAGGTCCCACCAGGTTCAACAAGGACCGCAATGGTCACCATAGGAGCACCCCCCTATACCAGGTCTGATGGGAACATCACCTTCTTCCTGAAGGCGGCATCGGATGGTGACGCATCCAAGAATGATTCCATCCGGATAAGAGCAGACATGAACGCCCTGTACGGTATATCCCTCCTGTCAGATGATATACAGACCGATGTCGCTCCGGGCGAGAACCTCTCCTTCCCCATCATCGTGAGGAACACAGGCAATGTCCCGGACGGACTTGATATCTCCATCGTGACCGATGCGGATTGGGAATTCACCTATGAAATGAACGAAAGCTTGGTGAGGCCGGGAGGCTACTGGACACTTATCTTGAACCTGACCGTTCCGGAGCGGTCCCTTGAAGGGGAGCAGAGCACGTTCAATATCACGGTAAGTTCCATGGGGAACTCATCAAAGAGAGAGTATCTCACCCTGGCGTTGAGGGTATTAAGCATAGTTGACTTCGAAATAGTTCCCCCAAGGAACGCTTCAGGACTGCCAGGGACGACATTGAACCTGACCGTGGAGGTCATCCACAAGGGCAACGGAGCGGAGGACCTGCTCATAGAGATAGATTCCATCAATGACTGGACCGTTGTCGGGTCGTCCAGTCTCTCTCTTCTACCTTGGGAGGAAGACGAGGTATCTTTCAACATAACGATCCCTAAGAAGATCACTGCCGGGACCAAGGATACCATCTCTATCAAAGCGACATCTGGTCGAACGGTGACCGTGTACAGAACAGTGGAATTCAATGTGACCGTGGACAGGTCATATGGATTGTCATTGAGGGACACCGTTCAATCTTTCAAGGTCCATCGGCATGAAACCGCGGGGGTGGAGGTCATCATCACCAACTCAGGGAACGGCCTTAGTGACGTTGAAATATCACTTGAAGCCCCTGAGGGTATTTCCCATTCTTTCTCGCAGGATGTGATCACCGTTGGACCTTATTCGGCAAGGAACCTCACATTAGAGATCGACCCTGGTGGTGTCCAGCCTGGGGAGTACAATATCACGATACTGGTCACGGATGGACATGTGAATGATACGTTCAACGTTCAAATGACGGTCCTGAAGGATGCCACCGATGAGGACCCCCCCTATGTCGTATACGCATTGGTTGCGTTCGTAGTCCTTGTTTTGCTTGGTCTTGTTATCTTTCTGGTTATTGTTAGGTCTAGAAGGAAGGAAGATGATTTTGAGGACTGGGGAGGAGATACGGCATCGAACGGGGGATCGGAAGAAGGTGCCGAAGATGACGACCCTGAGAGCGGTTCATGGGGGGAAGGGCCGGAATGAGGTATTTGGTCCCATTCTTTGCTGTGATGTTCCTTCTCTCTCCGCTCGTCATAGGTCATTTCCGTACTGATGCGGCATTCGAAGACCAGCCATCATCCATTGACGGTCGAGGCCCGAGTCCTGTCCAGGACCCCCACCTCTATCATGCGGAGGCCGGTGCAAGATGGCTTATGGGCATTGCAGTTGAGCCGTCTCCGGGGACCTACAAATGGTACAACTCGGACCTGGACACAACGACGTTCATGACGGAACAGTCCATGGGTGTCGTCGGTGTAGGGAAGTTCTTCCTGATGCTGTACAATGCAACAGGCAACGCTACTTATCTGGAGTATGCGGAAGGGGCCGGAAAGTGGCTAATATCCCTTGCCGAACCCACAGCTCCGGACGCATGCAGATGGTCGAAGTGGGAAGGACTGAACGAGTACGACCCGGACCATTACGGAGGCATAGGGTCAACCATCGAATACCTCATGCTCCTCCACCAGGCCACAGATGACCCGATCTATCTCGTATATGCGATAAAGGGTGCGAACTGGCTTATCGATGAGGCCGTACCCGTCGGAGCAGGTTACAAGTGGAGGTCGTTCTCCACCATCAACTACAATATGACGGGATGGTACCACGGGACCGCCGGGATATCTTACGTCCTCTACGAGCTATACAAGGAGACAGGCGATATCGAATACCGCGACCATGCCCTTGGCGGGGCACAGTGGCTCATCGATATGGCAAATGAACCAGCGCCGGGACAGCGCTCCTGGGTCCGGGTCGAGGGGGAGATCGCGCCATCAACGACCTGGTGCGGGGGTACGTGCGGCATAGTGCAGTTCTTCGTTCTGATGTACAATGCAACGGGGAACAGAAGTTACCTTGACCAGGCAAGAGCGGGTGGGAACTGGACCTTATCGCAAGCCATAATCATGGGGCCGGAGCAGGTCACTATCGAATACAACAACATATTCTGCCACGGCGACCCCAGCCAGGCACTTGTTCTCTTCATGCTCTATGATGCGACCGGTGACGAAAGGTACAGGACCTGTGCCGAACAGCTCATGAACTTCATCATCTCCCAGCGATTGGATGTCAATGACCACGAATCTAAATGGCCCCATCTCATAGGGGGAGAGGATTTCATAACAGGGCTTCTCATGGGCAATTCCGGGATAGGTCATTCGCTCATCATGTCGTACGGTATCACTGGTAACCAGACCTATCTCGACATGGCGGTGAGGTCGGCCACCTGGGTCGAGAACAGGTCGATAGAGGTCTCGTCCGGTGTGGAGAGATGGAACCACATGGAAAAGATAGACGACACCGAAGAGTACTGCACGGGATGGTACTGGGGCGTCGCGGGCATAGGACAGTTCCTCCTGGAGATGTCCCCTTACTGGGTCCC
>JBFYMY010000305.1:0-4473 GCA_041304645.1 Thermoplasmatales archaeon | reverse complement strand
TGGACTATCCCGGGACCCAGACGGCCGCAAGGGCAGGGGATTATGTAAGGGTCAAAGCCACCCTCAAGGACAATGTCTCGGGGCTCCTCACCCAGAGGGTGTTCGCATCCTCCATAGGCGGGAACGCCACGGAGACGCTCTACGATGACGGTTCCCATGATGACGGACAGCCCGGTGACGGACTGTTCGCAACGAACGAGATACGTGTGAGTGCTCCCTGGGCTTTCAGGACCATCAGGGTGGAGGTCCGTGACAGGGCATCCAACCAGGCGCTCAAGGATATCCTTGTCCCCGTCGATACGAAATCGCCGCTTGTCGAAAGCACGTGGGTGAAGTATCCCGTGGGGCAAGGGGCTGCCAAACCGGGGGACAACATTCAGGTCATGGCCAAGGCCTCCGATTCGACAGCTCCGGTCTATATCACGTTGGTCCTTGACAACTCCGGCTCAATGGCGACCTCGAACAGCATGAAGGACCTGAAGAAGGCCGCAAATACCTTCGTGAACTCCACCAGGTCCATAGACTACCTGGCGATCTACAGGTTCCGCGCGGACGGGGAGGACGGTTTGGAGGGACCGCCCGGTTCCCCCAAGAGGATACTGAACTTCACATTGATGAACGATGCGGGCAAGATAGCGGCCCAGAAGATCATCACCGGTATCGTTGCAAATGCCGGAACACCCATCTGGGATGCCATAGGGGACGCACTGGATTATACCATATACAACGGTCTGTCATCCCCCATGCTGGTGGCCTTCACCGATGGTGCCGATGACTATTCCAGGGAGTGGGGTGACGGTTTCGGCAATTCAGTTAGATTCGAGGAGGGCTCCTACCGGTTCTGCCCATGGCATAATTATGGGACCGTGAGTACCGTCAATTACCACTGGGGAAAATACCCCGACCACGGTTATATGAACAACATCACCAACCAGTGGGTTAGCAACGGGACCGGGAGCTACTACTGGGTGAGGAACCCCATCTTCCAGGACCGGAGCGGTCTCCTTTACGCCCCCATACCCGTTTTCACCATTGGGCTGGCCCTGGAGCACCATGAGGTCCCGGATTCCCCCAAGAGGACCACCTCTCCGGTCAACTATGAGACGGATACCGTGAACGCTTACTGGACGGGGGAGTCCGGCACGCCCGAGTACAATCTCTGGAGGATAGCCAAGACGTCCGCGGGCGGTGATTACTTCTATGCGCCATCCTCAACCGAGCTCGAGGCCGTCTTCAAGGACCTTGCGGGGTCCATATACACCGGGGTAGAACCTGCGAAGATCGTCAAGGTCGTTGCGACCGTTCCATTGGACATGACGTTGGACCATGTCCTCTACGATGACGGGCTCCATTCGGACGCCGCTCCAGGGGACGGGCTCTATGGCACCGAGATCATACATGTGCCGGACGTCCCCCAGGACATCAGGAAGGTGCTCCTTCTGGTCCAGGACTGGGCCAACAATTCCGGGTACGGGAACACCGATATCGTGCTGGACCCCTTCGAACCAAGGATAGTCTCCATAGATATCGATTACGGCGAGAACAGGACCGCCGCCTCGGACTGGGAGCCTTTCGTCATCCTTGTCAATGCGACGGACATAGGCTCCTCCGTCAGGAAGGTCACGGCCGATGCTACGGCCCTGGGGTTCCTGCAGAGGGTCGTCCTGAACGATACGGGAAGGGGGAACGACCGCTTCGAGGGTGATGGTATATGGACCTCCATGGACATCATGCCATCGACGGGCGATGTTCCCTCTATGAGGTATGGAGTCGAGGTCGAGGTCCTCGATCAAGCAGGCAACAGGGCCTTGGGAAGGACCTTCGTCAAGGTCATAAACGATGAGCTTGCGCCTGTGGTGCAGATGGTCCACCCGAGGTCGGGTGGCTTCATCCGGGGCAAGGACACCGTTCAGGCGGAGGTCTCGGAGGACGGTGAGCTCGCCTTTGTGAAGTACACTCTCAAGGACATGGATGGTGTACAGGTGATGAGCGGGTTCCTTGAGAGGAAGATAGGCGACCTCTACAGCGCAGAGGTGGATTCCATCAACAGGCCAGAGGGCATGTACATATTCGAGCTCGTCGCCATGGATTCCGCGGGCAGGGTCGGCAGTTCGGGACTGCTCGCCGTCGGCATAGACAACAACGACCCTTCGTTCTACTTGAGGAGCCCGACCGACAGTTCATGGGTCAGGGGTGTCGTGACCTACAACTATACCGCTTTCGATACATACTTTGACGATGTCTATTACAGCGTTGACGGGGGTCAGTTCACTTCCGTTGCCGGTGGGATGGACACCCGTCTCTATTCAGAGGGGCCGCACGATGTCGAGGTCAAGGCCCAGGACAGAGGGGGGAGGTACACCTCCATACCTCTGAAGCTCTATTTCGATAACACTATTCCACAGACCATCCTGGTAGCGCCTGCCGATTCCGTTGCGGTGAACGGCAGTGTCCATGTCGAGGTCCTTGCTTCGGACCCCGGCGGTCTCCAGAGCGTCGAAGGCAGGGTCTATCTTTGGGGGAACAGAACGACGAGCGAACCCCCAAGGGAGGGAGAGAGACCTGTTGCCACTGTCAGATTGAACGGGCCCAAGGGCGGGGTTGTGTTGTCCGGCCAGTTCGAGGGGACAATGGATACGAAGGGGCTTCCCGACGGGAAGTACCTTTTCACCGGGACGGCCGTCGACCGGTCCGGGACAGAGGGTCATTCACCGATATACCTGCCCGTGGACAACAATCCACCCGAGGTCCTCATAGTGTCCCCAAAGGACGGTTCTGCCATATCCGGCACATTCAGACCTCAGGTGCAGATAAATGACCCGTTCCTTGTCACCGCTTACTATACGTTCAACGGTGAGGACATACCCCTATCGTCCAGTGTTGACCTGGACGAGGTCCCCGAGGGCGAGTACACGATGAGGTTCGTAGCCCTTGACTCATCCTTCAGGTCCACCGTGAGGACGATAACTGTCTATGTTGACAGGACCTCTCCCGTTGTGAAAGTGCTTTCCCCTGCCAGCGGGATGACGTTCGAAGGGGAGCTTATCGTCCTTGCCAGGGTGCAGGAGGCCGCGGGCATAAGGACCTCCACACTCCTTGTGGATGGTTTCACCGTTGCCTTCGGTGAGAGGATCGAGGGCGGGGACCTCTATCGGTTCAGGGTCGATATCTCCGGCTTCAACAGGTCAGCTCATAGGTTCGAGGTGCTATCTGAGGACATGGCGGGCCGGACCTCTAGGTCTAGCCCCATGACATTCTATAACATGATGTTCGATACCGACGGTGACGGTGTTGCCGACCCGTACGATGACGCTCCCCTAGACCCCCGGGTCAACGGCGACATCGATGGGGACGGTTTCGGGTCGTTCTTCGACCTTGACGATGACGGCGACGGTATACTGGACGAGTTCGAACCGCAGAGAGAGAGCCTGGACCCCTCCGGGAACCGCAAGGGTTTCGTCTTCAGGATGGACCCGACGGAATGGAGCGATACCGATTCTGACGGGATAGGGGACAATTCTGACCCGGACATAGATGGTGACGGATATCTGAACGGTATGGACCGGTTCCCTCTGAATGCCTCCGAGTGGGGTGATGTCGACGGGGACGGGATAGGGGACAATAAGGACCCCGATATAGACGGGGATGGTGTAAGGAACAGGAAGGATAAGTTCCGCTTTGATCCCGACGAGTGGAAGGATACGGACAAGGACGGTGTGGGGAACAATGCCGATACCGACGATGACGGCGATGGCGTCCCCGACAGCAGAGATGCTTTCCCCGAGAACTGGTGGAGGAGGTACCATTGGGAGCCGTATCTCCTTGTGCTCGCTGGGGCCATCCTCTGCACATTGATACTGATATCAGGGTTCATCTTCAAGGAGAGGCTCGAGAGGGGGCTTGTGGGGTCCTGGGAGCATGGGAAGCTCATGGAAGCCCGCAGATCGCTTGCGGATGCACTTTCACAGGCATCGGAGAGCATTGGACCTAAGAAGAGGGAGGAGAGCAAGGGACCTGGAGAAAAGCCCCGAAAGGGCCCTCCAAAGCCTCCGCAAGAGAAGAAAGAGAAAGTTATTGACGATAAGACCAAGGGTTACAGGATACGATGGGAGGGACCGTGAAGTAACATCAAGATAGTCTCTGATCACGGAGGTATGGGACCAAGTGATACCTGTTGTGGTAGGATAGATGAACATGGATAGTATTAAGGGATACAATGGTCGGAGGTACGAAATAAATCTGCAAAGGAAAGAACAGGGAGAAAGAAGGCATGAAGCCGAGAATAGCCGGTATAGGCAACTTTAAAAATGAAACAAATAAATAGAATGGTTAGAAAGAGGAGTAGAATATTTGAACAAGAAGGAGCATTTATAATGGCTGCAGAGGGGTGACACATCTATGCGGTCTGTACGGTGGTCATTTTTTTTTTCAAGATCAAAGACATTTTAGTTCAATAAAGTTTAAATATTATTC
>JBFYMY010000304.1:0-8564 GCA_041304645.1 Thermoplasmatales archaeon | reverse complement strand
TTGATAATGGAGGACCTGCCATGAAGGGGGGCATCTGCGCCGCCGTTGACGCCTCGACAGCCCTCGGCCTGAGGCTCGCAGGGGTGGGGGAGGTCATGACCTGGGCAGATGGCGATGATGTCCAGAGGCTCAGGGATTGGTTCCGCTCCATGAACGGTTCGGGAATGGGGGTCATAGTGCTTACCCCCCAGGCCGCAGATTCCCTATCGGCCGAACTGCTCGAGAAAAGGGCCTCAGGGCGGATCACACCCGTAGTGGTGGTGCTCCCTGGTGAAGAGGAGGACAGACGGGCCAGGGAGATGATGAGGAGGGCCGTAGGCCTTGACCATGGGCCTGTCAAGGGGGAGCGGTCATGAGGCACGGTACATGTCACCATAATGGGCGGACCACGTTAAGGGTCCGGAGCGAAATAGGGGGTTCTCCGAATGGGGCTTGAAGGGCATGAAAAGGGAAATGGGACCATAGAGATGATAGCTGGACCAGTCGTCAAGGCCGTCGGAATGAGAGGGGCCAAGATGTATGACGTGGTCAGCGTCGGCAGGTCCGCGCTCATAGGTGAGATAATAGAGCTGGAAGGTGACTCGGCGACCATCCAGGTCTATGAGGAAACGGCAGGCATCACGCCCGGGGAGACCGTCGTGATGCTAGGGGAACCTCTCTCCGTCGAGCTCGCTCCAGGGCTCATGTCGATGATCTATGATGGGATCCAGAGACCTCTGAAGGCCATCATGGAGAAGAGCGGTGATTTCATAGCCAGGGGGATAAGGGTCCCGCCCCTTGACCACGCCCGGAGATGGACCTTCCATCCAGAGGTCCAGATGGGCGACCATATAGGTGGCGGTGATGTCATTGGCTGGGTCCAGGAGACGCCGACCGTAAAGCACAGGGTCCTGGTCCCTCCCGGCGATGAGGGTATTGTGACCTCGGTCGTGGCCGAGAGCGATAGGAACATAGACGATGTCGTCTGCGAGATGAGGACCTCGACCGGGACCCGGCGCCTGACCATGCTCCAGAAATGGCCGGTAAGGATAGGCCGGCCGTTCAAGGTCAAGTACGACCCTGATGTGCCCCTGATAACCGGCCAGAGGATCCTGGACACATTCTTCCCCATTGCCAAGGGCGGAACGGCGGCCATTCCGGGGGGGTTCGGGACCGGAAAGACAGTGACACAGCATCAGCTCGCCAAGTGGAGCGATGCCGATATAATAGTCTACATAGGGTGCGGCGAGAGGGGCAACGAGATGACCGATGTCCTGAGGGAGTTCCCGCGTCTTGAGGACCCGCGGACCGGGGAGCCTCTGATGTCCAGGACCGTCCTGATAGCCAATACTTCCAACATGCCAGTGGCCGCCAGGGAGGCCTCGATCTATACGGGCATAACCATAGCCGAATATTTCAGGGACATGGGTTACGACGTTGCCCTCATGGCCGATTCCACATCAAGGTGGGCCGAGGCACTCAGGGAGATATCCGGCAGGCTCGAGGAGATGCCAGGGGAAGAGGGTTACCCAGCTTATCTCGCGAGCAGGCTCGCCAACTTCTACGAGAGGGCTGGGTCCGTGGAATGCGTTTCCACTGGGACAAGGAAGGGCTCCATATCCGTCATAGGTGCCGTCTCTCCCCCCGGAGGCGACTTCTCCGAACCCGTCACGCAGAACACACTGCGCATCGTGAAGGTGTTCTGGGCCCTGGATTCGAACCTTGCCGATAAAAGGCACTTCCCATCCATCAACTGGCTCAAATCCTACTCCCTCTACCTGGACAAGGTGGAGGAATGGTGGAGGAAGAACGTCTCACCCGAATGGCTAGATAGGCGCAACAAGGCCATGGCGCTCCTCCAGCAGGAATCCGAGCTCCAGGAGATAATCCAGCTGGTAGGTCCGGATGCCCTGCCTCCATCGCAGCAGATGGTCCTTGAGACGACAAGGATGCTCAGGGAGGACTTCCTCCAGCAGAACGCATTCCATGAGGTGGACTCGTTCTGCCCCCAGGGCAAGCAGTTCGACATGCTCACCATAATGCTCGAGTTCGGGGACCTCTGCCAGCAGGCCGTAGCTAGGGGCATATCCGTGGACAGGCTCAGACAGGCCAAGTGCAGGGTCTCCATATCCAGGATGGCAAGGGTCGACAACAAGGACTACGAAGCTACCTTCGATTCCATAAGGAAGGAGGTCCGCAGAGAGCTCACCTCCATGCGTTGAACCTACCGATAATGGTGGAATTACCTTTATCTATGAAGACCGGAATGGATGTACGGCGCCGGACCTTCCGGTGCGGTGGGTAGTATGGCCGATATAATCATCGTAGATGACGAACCGACCATCCAGCAATTGATGGCCATGATCCTCGAGGGGATGGGTCATAAGGTCATCGAACAGAGCCCGAACGGGGAGGCAGCTCTCAATTATTACAGGGCGATGGAAAGGAAGCCGGACCTTATAATAATCGACCACCGCATGCCGCTCATGTCCGGTCTGGACCTTACCAAGGAGATACTGCGCACAGATCCCGAGCAGAGGATACTGTTCCTCTCAGCTGACGACTCCGTCAGGGATGAGGTCCTATCCCTTGGCGTGGGCCATTTCCTGGAAAAACCCTCGGACCTCAAGACCATAAGGAAGGCCGTAACGGACTCGCTGGGCCAAAAGTGACACTATCAGACCTTGCGGATCTTCATCACCTTCTTCTTTCCCGCGGTCCCGGGCTCCTTCAATGGCTTCTTGGACCTGAACGCCAGTTCCTTCGGGATGGCCGCTACCCTGGGACCTATGACCCTGCCTTCGGACCCGGAGGCGGCCTCAAGGGCCTCTATGAACCTTGGGAGGACCCCTTTCGGAATGATGATCTGGGCCGTCGAGATGTGGTAAGGACCGCCCTGCCCCTCGATGACCTCGTTGTATATGTGAAGCCTGAGGTCGTCATCGGACCATTGCGGGATGACCCCTATGGCATAATGGCTCCTGTGGTCCGCCGACCTCACGACCATGATCTCCTCCCCTGCTACCTTCTCGGTCCTCTCTGCTCCCATCCGATCTCACCTCCTCCATCCTGTCACGACCATGCATCTCGGCCCTATGGTCATGTACGTGACGAGCACCCCTGGTAATTCAGTAGGGCCGCTACCGGGCCCTTTCTGGTCAGCCCCCCGTTCCATCATGGATGCGATCACCCTGAGCATCATTGACCCCCGTTCGGTCAGGGAATACTCCGAATAGTCCCGTCTCCCGGTCCTTTCCTTCAAACCCCTTTTAATTAGGGACGCGGCCAAAAGGACCTTTAGATGGTATGCTAGGGTAGTTGGGCGCATTCCTGTCTCTTGAACGATCTCCTTGAAGCTCGCTCCATCATTGCCGGCATGGGATAGGAGAGAGACAACCTTTTTTCTGGGCCCATCCTTGAGGACTTCGCTCAATTCCGATGGGTCAATTGGACCAAGGGAACTGGATAGTTCGTGTTCCATGCATATTGAATAAGTTCAAAGATATTTGAACATTGTGGTGATGGTCCCTTAAAAAAAGGGTTCGAATATGCAAAAGGTATGATAATCTTCTATAATATGGTGAATTCTCCAACAAATTATTTATACCGCATCCTTACAGTATAGGTCCTGGAAGGATAATGTCCTTCCACTCCGAACAATAGAGGCAGGTGTGCAGATGAAAAATCCAGGTCTCAATGCCGTGCTGCTGATGCTAGTTATGCTGTTATCGTCCATGGGCGCTCTTTTCATCAGCGCCCCATTGGCTGCTGCCGAGGAACCGCCCTCAAGGGCGGTCTTTAGGTATTTCAGCGGAAAGATCACGAACCTTGATGCCGCGACCGTAGGGAACTTCAACAGTACTAAGAACGTATCCGCTGAGGGAAACGATGCCAGCAACAATGTCGTCGGACCGTTCTGGACAGAGCCTGGGGATTGGGACCCTATAACCTTCCAGTGGACCCTCGAAGTGGATATCCAGAACCACGATACGATCAAACCGTGGATCCTCAGATTCGCTGACAGGTACGGATGGAACAGGACCAACGGCGGCATGATCTCAGTTATCCCGGATGCTAGCTGGTATTCGGGGGTGACACCGAACTATGAGCTGGCTCCGGACACCATGGAGTACCTGCCGGGTATCCTAGGGGCGATCCAGTTAACGGTCCTGAACGGTTCGTCCGGGGACCCACTGCCCGACGTCGGGTTCACCTTCGACAAACACCCGCTCTACAATACCGTGTGGAATATCTCAGGCAACCTTGAGAGGGGGAACGTCACTGACGGTATCGGCGTGGTCCTTTTCCAGAACATGCAGCTGGGAAGGGACCAGAACAACCTTGTCAAGGTCAGGTTCGTAAAGGAGCACTTCAGCACGGCTGACAAGACCGGTGTCGGTTACTATCCCTTGGTAAGGGATGTCCAATCGAACTATCAGATAACCCTCGTCGAGGACCCCTTGGTCTATCAGTACTCCCCTATCAATGGAGCCGTTGATGTCGAGACCAACAGGACCAAAGTGAAGAGCTCCCTCCTCATCATGTTCTTCGAGCCCATGGACCGGAGCAGCGTGAACCAGAACACTGTCTATCTTCAGAAGGTCGGCGGCGCGAAGGTCCCGGTCACCTACGAGTGGGACGTCACCGATTCCTATGTGAACCTCCAGCCCGCTTCCGATCTCGACTACAACTCTCAGTACACCATCGTCGTCACGCCCAGGGTCCATAACAAGACCGGTGTGGAACCCGTCTGGAGGACCTTCACGACGGCCTTCACCACGCACATGAGGCCTGCCATCATCAGAGGGATGGTCAACATAAAGGGGACCACTGACCCGGCCCCTGCCGGTTCGATGGTGAGATTGAACAACAATCCCCCTGTCCTTCTGGTGAACGGGGCGTTCAATCTCTCGAATGTGCTCCCTAACCCCGAAGGATACAACGTGACCGCTCAGGGACCCACGGTAGGTGAGGAGTCGCAGTACTTCTACTATGGCAACTGGAAGGCCGGCATAATGGTCAACAGGGGCGATATCGTTGATGTTACAGGCCTCTATGTCGAGAGACGGCCTACAAGGACCGTGATATTCAAGGTCTCCGATGGGGCCGGGAACATGCTTGAAGGGGTCGATGTGACCCACCTCGTGACAGGCGAGGTCGTGAAGACCGACGCATCGGGCGAGGCCTTGCTGGAGAACGTCCTAAAGGAAAGGGAGACAAGGTTCAGGCTCAGCCTCGAACACTTCTACGCCCTGACCTCCTACCCCGTTCCCGCAGGCTGGGAGAACACCGCCATCGTCAAGATCAATCTCACCGAGAACGAGCTCCCGGTCATGGTCAAGGCCTGGACCGAATCAGCCCAGGAGCTTGACCCGTCCGCTCCAAGGAACATAATATCGGCGGAGGCCTACTTCACCTTGGAGTTCAATAACGTCGGTACCAAGATCAATATGGACCCTCAGACGATGACAACGGACAACCTCAGACTGCTCAGGGATGGTGTCACCGCTGTCACCATTGACATATCCCATATAGAGGGGGACATGAGCGTTTGGACCCTTACCCCCAGGAACGAGCTCTCCTATTCGACGAACTACACCCTTTTGATAAAGGAAGGAGTTGCAGACCAGTTCGGCAACAACCCCATCTGGAGGGACTATTCCTTCCGGTTGATGACCGAGGGGCTTGACCCTACCTCCATCAACGGCAAGGTGACCATCAGGGACCGGGGTGTGGAGGGCATACCCGTGATGGCATACCAGGGAGATACCCTCCTTAGGTCCACGACCAGCGGCCCCAACGGTTTCTACATCCTTGATGTCAAGCTCACCCAGAGGGAGGTCCAGAACGTCCGCGTAGAGGTTGACGGAGCAAAGTTCGGACTATCGGCAATGAACGTCACCGGGCTCATCCTTAGGGCGGGCGGAAGTGTCAACAATACCGATTTCTCCCTTAGCAGGGTCCCGGGATGGTTGACCGTCTTCTACCCCAAGGACCACCTGGGCCTCATGGAGATCGGTGGGACGATAACACTTGGTTTCAAGAACCCACTCCAGGCAAGCGATATGGAGACCTTCGCTCAGAACTTCACCATAAGAGGGGTCTCGGACCTTGGCATAACCCTGTCCACCGACAAACGGTCGGTCATCATCGACCCGACACACGACCTTGATCATGACAGGGCCTACGAGCTATCGGTCTCGTTCTACCCCGACGGCGAGGCACAGAGGGAGCTGATGTTCGCCTCAGGGCTGCCTGCACTACTTGGCGGCGAGAAGCTCCTAATAAATACGACCCTGAAGCCCATAGATGTACTGGTCTCGAAACCATCCAGGAACTTCAATGTGAGCAGGACCGATACCTTGGTGCTCTACTTCACCAACTACTCCATAGATGCCACAAAGCTCCAGCCTAAACTGGCCCTGAAGAAGGCGTTGGACACAACTACCATGGGGAACCTCACCTTCACCTGGGACCAGAACGGGAGGACCCTTGAGATCGGTCATCCCATCTTCGATATCAAGACCGAGTATGAGCTCTTCATCCCCAAGGACCAGTACGGGGCCAATGGGGCCTTGATAAGGGAGGATTTCCTATTCGTCTTCACTACAGAGGAGAGCCGGCTGGACCCGCAGGACAGACCGGATATCGATCTCCCTGCGAAGATAGAGGTAGGGAAGAAGGTCACGCTCCAGGTCTCAAACAGGGTCGCAAGGCCACTGAACATGGTCGTCGAGGTCAGGAAGAACGACCAATCGAGCGAGTGGGAACAGTTGGAGAACTTCACCCTGTTACCCCTGGAACAGGACAAGGCGGTTTCCCTGGACCTGAGCGACCTGAAGAAGGGCGAGTACCAGCTCAGGGTCAGGTCCATAGACCCGACCACCGGTGCCCTGCTGGACGAACGGACCATCAACTTCCAGGTCACAGAGGAGGATAATGCTCCCCCACCGCTACTAATGTGGATATGGATCGTCCTTGCGATAATCGTCATAGTAATAATCATCCTGGGCGTCTATCTCTTTACCCAGAGCAGGAAGAAGGAGATAGATGAGGAGCTGAAGGAGGAGTTCGAATGCCCCGAGTGCCACAACGTCGTGAGCGTGGAAGATGTCGTCTGTCCTCACTGCGGAGCGGAGTTCGAGGAGTCCGCCTACAAGTGCCCCAAGTGCGGGGCCATGCTTGACCATGAGGCGGAGGAGTGCTCCGAGTGCGGCTACGACTTCTCCGACCAGGACAAGATGGACCTGGACGAGGACGATGAGGAAGAAGTGGAAGATGAAGAAGAGGACGATGACATCTCCGAGATGTACGAGGAGGATGATGAGGAGGACGTCGAGGAGATAGAAGAGGACGAGGACGAAGATGAAGAAGAGGACTGAACCTCTTGACCCATCTCTGTCGCTCCTTGGAGAAATTAGGACTGAAATGATGGAGATCTCAGAGGCGACCTCCTAGAGGACGCTGCCTAAGGGGAACGGTGCATCCGAATGAACGGAAAAGTGGACATACGAACGATTGTGCTGCTGGTCATGACCTCCCTGGTGCTGTTTGCAGGGCCTTGCATCAGCATAATGCAAGATGCCGAAGGCTCGCAGCCTATGCCTATGTTGGATGCACATATTGCAGGAACGGTCCAGAACGGGACGTCCGGGATGGACATCGAGATAATGGCGATGCTCAATTCCGACCCTCCTACCACGCCCTATCCCGTCTATTTCACCGGCAAGACGGATGGTACAGGCTCCTTCAACATAACGGTCCATTCGAACTCAACGACCGACCCTAAGGAGTACCTCATAGTCGGCACCTATACGGTATCGGTGTTCCCTACCTACTATCGTGACCTGTTCACTGGGACATATAAGCTCCCAAGGTACATCCAGTCCGGAGAGACCTACCACATCCCACCGGGCGCATTGGAGGTCTCATCGGTCAGCCTCGGGAACCTAACGGTCAGGATAATGAACGCATCGGGGAACACACCCGTACAGAGCGCCGTGGTTACGGTGAACCATGTATATTCGCCCATCCCGCCGCCATTCGAGCTATCCAAGTTGACAGACCAAAACGGTGAGGCGACATGGGAGCTCATAAGGGCCATAAATACGACGATCGAGGCTAAGAAGCTCCATTTCCAGGACCTATCCACCACACAGAAGCGCAACTATGTGACCATCTCCAATGGGGGTACTACCAATATGACCTTCGACCTGGTCGAGGACCCATGGCCCTTCAAGGTAGACCCTTCGGACGGCAGGACCGACGTGAACGTATCCGAACCGCTCATCGTGGACTTCGGTCAGGTCATGGACCGTTCCTCCATAACGGACGCTTCCAATTACAGGCTTTCCACGGACGGCATCACCCCCATACCCATATCCATCGAGCCCGCTCAGGACGACAGGTCCGCATCGATCCGAGCTGTAAAGCCTCTATCCTACGACACCGACCACATACTGAGGCTGGACACGACCTTGAGAACTAGCGGAGGCGGCAGACCACTGTGGAGGGCCATGGAGGTCAGGTTCAGGACCGAGCTACCGCCCGGGACGGTGTCCGGTCGCCTTGTGGATCCCGTCACC